>NZ_JBFTND010000072.1:0-52573 GCF_056397305.1 Cupriavidus sp. 05N40 | reverse complement strand
TCCATGCACCGGTGGACGGCAAGGTTGGCAGGCGCTCGGCGCGGGTCGGCGCATTTGTGACGCCCGGCGCGCCGGTTCTCGCGATTGTCCCGGTCTCCGACGCCTATGTCGTCRCCAACTTCCAGGAAAACCAGATCACCAATATGCGACCTGGCCACAGCGTGCGCATCAAGGTGGATAGCCTTCCTGGCGTCGTGATCCAAGGTCATATCGATAGCCTTGCCCCGGCGACCGGAGTGAGCTTCGCGCCTATTGCTCCTGACAACGCAACCGGCAACTTCACGAAGATCGTCCAGCGCGTGCCCGTCAAGATCACCATCGACCGCGGGCAGCAAGCCGCGTCGGAATTGAGCGTAGGCCTTTCCGTCGTAACGGAAGTGGCCGTTGGCCGCCGTGGCGATATGCTGGCCAAGGGAGCAGACAGAAAATGAACGCGAATGAATACTCTTTCCGCGCCTCGGTGCTGGCGATACTGGCGTGCCTCGCGATGGCCGGCTGCGCGGTCGGGCCGGACTTCGAACGTCCGGGCGCGGCCACCCCCGACGTCTTCGACCGCGCCCAGTCTGCGCAAGCATCGAGCAAGGCGGTTGAATCCCAGTTCAGTTCGGAATGGTGGACACTGCTCGACGATCCCCTGTTGAACTCGCTCGAAAAGCAACTGGCCGATGCGAACCTGGACGTGGCCGCCGCGTCGGCGCGGCTGCGGCAAAGCCGGGCCGCGCAACGGGTGGCCGGCGCCGCTGAATATCCGACACTGGACGGCGCCGCCTCCTATCACCGCGAGCGCGGAAGTCCAAACGGCATCCTCTCCTTGCTTGGGGTCAGCCCGACAGGTAGTCAGCCACAATCGGCATCGGGCGACGCGCCGCTCGGCGTAGCGCCATTGCCGGGTTCGAGCGGTTCGCCCGCATTCGACCTGTACCAGTTCGGCTTCGATGCGTCGTGGGAGATCGATATCTGGGGCCGCGTGCGACGCGGTGTCGAAGCGGCGACCGCTTTGACGGCGGCCTCGTACGAGGACCGGAACGCGGTTCTCCTGTCTGCCCGCGCCGAACTCGCGCGAGACTATATCGAGTTGCGCGACACGCAGTCCCTGCTACAGATCGCAGGACAGAACCTTGAAATCGCCCGTGACACCACCAAGCTCACGCAGGTACGCGCACGTGAAGGCGTCACGACGGATCTGGACGTGGCCAATGCTTCCGCACAGGTGGCATCGATCGAAAGCCTGATCCCGACGCTCGAGTCGCGTCGCGAGGCCACCATCAATGCGATCGGACTGTTGCTGGCCGAAGAGCCGGGCGCACTGCGGCAAGCGCTCGGCGAAGTGCGTGACATTCCGGAACTCCCCAAGGAGGTGCCCATCGGTTTCCCGTCGGAACTCGTGCAGCGCAGACCGGACATCAGGAGGGCGGAAGCGCAACTGCACGCGGCCACGGCGTCGATCGGCATGGCAAAGGCTGACTTCTATCCGCGCATCACGCTAAATGGCAGTGCCGGGTTCCAGAGTCTCCAACTCTCGAACCTCGCAAACTGGGCRTCGGGCCAGTTTGTCGTCGGACCGTCGATCTCGCTTCCCATCTTCGAGGGCGGCAAGCTCAAGGGGATGCTGCATCTGCGCGAGGCGCAGCAACAGGAAGCCGCGATCGTCTACAAACGCACCCTGCTCGAAGCCTGGCGCGAGGTTGACGACGCGCTGCTCGCCTACGATGCCGARCAGCGGCGGCGCGACCGGCTGACCGAGGTCGTGAGCCTGAACCAGCGCGCGCTCTCGATCGCGCAGCAACGGTACAAGGCYGGCGCYATCGAYTACCTCAACGTCCTGAACGTGCAGAARCARTTGMTCGAAGSGCAGCGCAATCTTGARCWGAGCAGGKCAACCGCCGCCRCSAACCTYATTACGCTATGCAAGGTACTCGGTGGCGGCTGGGAGTCGACCTACGGCGAGCAGCACGTTGTTCGCTGAGGAGGTGTTTGGGCGAGCGGGTGCGGGTTTCATCGCTTCCAGGCTTTGCTACCGTCGCACACACACCAATATCAGCCTGGCACTTCCCCGCCTTACAAGTACTTGAACAGATTCATCCCCTGGATCTGCATGAACGACTGCTGGGCGGCCTGCAGCGCAGTCTGGCGCTGGTAATACTCGGGGATTGCGGAGTAGTAGTCCAGGTCCTGCAGGCCGGACAGGGTCTGCGTGTAGTTCAGCGAGCGGTTGGAGCCGATGGTGTTGAGCGCATCGAGTTCCTGCAGGCGGGAGCCTGCCGAGGACTGTACCGTGCTGACGTTGTCGAGCGAGTTGGCCATCTTGCGGTTGGCGGTCGCCAGCGCGTTGGTCAGCGAGGCGCGGTCCGCATCGGTGACCATGGGCTTTTTCAGCGCGGCGATGACGCTCTGCAGGTTGGCGAAGATATCGGTGCCGGCCTGCTGCGCGGGCTGCAGGTTGACGATGTCGCCGCTGTTGGGCGTGCCCTTGATCGACAGCGAAAGACCGCCGATCTGGATGCCGGCATCGTCGGTGTAGGCGACAGGAGTGCCGACCGCGGCCGGCGGGGTGGCGCTGTTGTCGACCACCTGGTATTGCATCGCGCCGGTGGTGGGATCGGCGGCGAAATTGATCGACAGGGCATGGCCGTACAGCGCATTGGTCGGGTCGGCGACCGTGACCGCGCTGAAGGTGGCCGTGCCGGTGTTGCCCGCGCCCGCGGAGGCCACATAGCTTGCGGTGTTCTGCACGCTCATGAAAATGGCGTAGCCGTTGTCGTTGGTCGGCATCTGGCGCGACACGTCGACCTGCAGCAATTGCTGGCCCGTGTCGCCCGTGTATTGCACCGCGCCGAGGCTGTTCTTGGAGAACGGCGGCGTCGACGACTGGTAGCCCGCGAACATGAACTGGCCGTTGCCGTCGTCGGCGTTGGCCGTGCCCAGCAACTGGTTGTAGGCGTCTTGCAGCGACGATGCCACGGAGGCGCGGTCGGCGTCGCTCATGGTGCCGTTGCCGCCCTGCACCACCAGCGTCTGGATATTCTGGATCGTGGTGACGACGCTGTTGAGGGAGTTCAGCTCCATCGACAGGTTGTTGGTGGCCTGCTTGCGCGACGTGGTGTACTGGTCGTTGACCGCGCTCGACTGTGCGACGGTCAGGGCGCGGGTGGCGCCGACGGGATCGTCCGACGGCGTGAGGATGCGGCGGCCGGTGCCGAGTTGCTGCTGCACATGCAGCAGGGAGCCTTGCTGGCTGTTCATCGAGGCCAGGCCGAGCTGGTAAAGCGTTGAGCTTGCGACGCGCATGTCTGTTCCTTTCCTGGGATCCGGGTCTGCTGGACGATCAGTTGCCGATGCCGATGATGGTATCGAACAGGTTGGTGGCGGTCTGGATCACCTTGGCGTTGGCCTGGTAGAGCTGCTGGAAGCGCAGCATCGACACGGTTTCCTCATCCATGTTCACGCCCGACACGMTCTGCTGTGCGGTGGTGACCTGCGTGGTGACGCTGTCTTGCGACGTCGATGCGATCTGCACCGACTTGGCACGGCTGCCGACGTCGTTGACCAGCTGGGCAAAGGCATCGTTGTAGCTGGAGACACCGCCGATGGTCTTGACGTTCTGCAGCTTGGCCAGCGTCAAGGCGTTGCCATTGTCGGACACGCCGCCGAGGTTGGGCGCCAGGGTGAAGGTGTCGTTCACGGCAGGCGTGCCGGCGAAGCTCACGGTGATGCCGTTGAACGAGAAATCCGTTGCGGCGCCGTTGGGGGTCGGGCCGGTGGTCGGCACGACCGCGGCACCGGCGGCGTCGGTGAAGACGTAGCCGGCGGCGGTGTACTTCGCGGTGATGGTGGTGGYGGGCAGGCTGAAGCCCGCCGCGACGTTGCTGACCTTGACGGTGCCGGTGCCGGTGTTGGTGGCGCCGGTGCTGGCGCGCAGCGGACCCGCGGCAGCAATCTTGGCCGGATCGGTGATCGCCATGTCCATTGCCGCGGCCACGTTGCGGGTCGGCTGGATCTGGAACGAATCGTTGGTCGACATCGCGGTCGGGATATTGACGTCCACGCCATCCGCCGACAGCGTCAGCGGGTAGATAGCGGTGGCGCCGGCCTGGCTGGCCACGACCTTGCTGTCGGACGCGCGCACCAGGTTGTAGTTGGTGCCGTCGAACGACAGGGTGTAGTCGCTGGTGGTGAGCTGGGACGTATTGCTGATGGTCGCCGAGACCGCGGAGGCGCCTGTGTTGGTGGTCTTGGCGATCACCGCGGGCGTGCCCAGCGTGAACAGGTTGCCGCCGATCTGCCCGGTCAGGTCCACGCCAAGCTTGTGCTGGTCGTTGAAGGTCTGCGCCAGCGTCACCGACAGGCGGCCGATGGCGTTCTGCGCCGAGTCCAGGGTCTCGCTGCGGAACTTCAGCAGGCCACCGACGGAGCCGCCCGTGAGCGAGCTCTCATCCATCTCATACGCATTGCCGTTGGCTTGCGTGTAAGCGATGGTGGTACGCGAAGGGTCGTCGGCCGAGGCGACTGCCTTCAGGTCGTACGAGCTGGAGCCCATCACCAGCGCCTGGCCGTTGCCGGCGAAGACATTGTAGGTGCCGTCCTGCGGCACCACCTTGACGCCAACGATCTGGGTCAGTTGCGAGACCAGCTGGTCACGCTGGTCGAGCAGGTCGTTGGGAGGCTGGCCGGCACCGGCCGCGGTCGCCTGCGTGATCTGGGTGTTGAGCTTGGCGATCTGCTGGGAGAACGCGTTGATCTGCGTCACCGAGCTTTGCAGCTGGCTGTTGACACCGTCGCGCAACTGCTGGAAATATGCGTTGGCGGCCCGCATCTGGCCCGTCAGCGACTGGCCGGCGTTGAGCAGGTTCTGGCGCGCGGCGGGGTCGGCCGGCGTATCGGACACGCCCTGCACGGCGGCGMAGAACTTCTGCATCAGCGGCGCCAGGCCACCCTTCTGGTCGGCCAGCAGGTTGTCGATCTGGCCGATCTGGTCGGAGTAGGTGGAGAGCTGCGCGCTGGCGGTCTGGGCACCGCGCAGCTGGTTGGTCAGGAATTCGTCATAGACGCGGACCACCGAGGTGGCATTCGAGCCCTGGCCGTAGAAGCCGGCGCTGGTGTACTGGCCGCCGGCCGAAGCGATGATGGTGTTCTGGCGGGTGTAGCCAGTGGTGGCCGCATTGCTGAGATTGTGGCCAACCGTGGTCAGCGCGTTCTGCGCCGTGTTCAGGCCGGAAAGTCCGATATTGAAGAGAGACATGCTCTAGCTCCGCGTCTGGTGGCTGCCGTGCGCCTGGCCGGGCGATCCGCGCACCGGAGCCGGTGCCAGTTCGCCGCTGCGAGGACCGACGGCGGTGAATGGTGTAAGTAACGGCAAAAAGACAAACAGACTTTAGAGCGCGGCGGCCGAATATTTGCCCGCCGCGGCCGGCCCGAGGGCTCAGACCGGGACCTTGCGCATGATCCGCACGAGCTTCTCGCCGTAAGCCGGATCGGTGGCGTAGCCGGCCCGCTGCAAGCCGCGCGCGGCGTCGTCCGGGTTGCCCGCGGCCAGCACCTCGGCATAGCGCGGGTTGTTGCTCAGCAGGCGTCCGTAGTCGGCAAACGCTTCGTCGTACGAACCATAGGCGCGAAAGCGCGCGCGCACCTTCTGCGGCTGGCCGTCGACGTATTCGGTGGTGGTGATTTCCGCGACGGCGCCCTTCCAGTTCGCCCCGGCCTTGACGCCGAACACGTTGAAGGTGGTGCTGCCGTCCGGATGCGCGATCTCGCGCCGGCCCCAGCCGGATTCGAGCGCGGCCTGGCCGAGGATCAGCTTGGCCGGCACGCCGGTGGCGCGCGAGGCGGACATGGCGGGCCCCGCCATGCGCGAGACGAAGGCGCTGATATGGGCCGGCGTGTCTTCCGGCAGCGCCGGGCCGTTGCCCTGCCAGGCGCCGGTGTCCTGGGCCTGGCCCTGGTATTGGCGCAGCCCGGCGGTCGGGTTCCAGCTGGGGCCGGCCACCACGCTGCCGGCGCGCGGCGTGTCGCCGTCGCCGTTGCGCATGTCGAGCGCGCCGGCCAGGCCGGGAGCGGCGTCGTCCATGCCGGCCTGCAGCGACGCCTGCCTTGCCGCCGCGACCCCGGCGCTGCCGGCAAGCTCGGGCGGCACCGCCGCGCCGCTGGCCCGCGCCAGCTGGCGCACCATCACGTCCGCCAGGCCGATGCCGCGGCTGGACATCTGCTGCGAGAGCTGCTGGTCCATCATCGACATGTAGAGCTTGGTCTGCTCATTGTCGAACAGGCCCTCCTGCGGCGTGGCATCGCGCATGCTCTTGAGCACCATCTGCGTGAACACAGCCTCGAACTGGCGGGCCGCGGTGCGCAGCGTCTCGGGTCCGGCCCCGGTGCGGGCGCTCTGCTTGAGTCCCTCGAAACCCTGGGTGTCCAGGGCAAAGCGTTGCGAGAGTTCGGCCTGCGCGGCCAGTCGGCTGGCGGACATGGTCAGATGATCTCGAGGTCCGCGCGCAGCGCGCCGGCCGCGCGCATGGCTTCCAGGATGGTCTGCAGGTCGGCCGGGGTCGCGCCCAGCGAATTGAGGCCCTTGACCACCGCCGCCAGCGAGGCGCCCGCCTTCACGATCTGCAGCGAACCGGCCTGCTGCTTCAGGTCGATCTGCGACACCGGCGCCACCACGGTCTGGCCGCCGCTGAACGGCGCCGGCTGGCTGATCACCGGCTGGGTGTTGATGACCACGGAGAGATTGCCGTGCGCGACGGCGCAGTCTTCCACGGTGACGGCCTGGTTCATGACGATCGAGCCGGTGCGTGCGTTGAGAATGACCTTGGCCGCGGCCTTGGCGCGCGTGACCTCGATGTTCTCGATGCGCGCCATGAAACCCACTCGCGCGGAGGAACCCTGCGGCGTGCGCACCTGCACTACGCGCCCGTCCAGCGCGGTGGCCACGCCGCCGCCCATGTTGCGGTTGATGGCATCGACCACGCGTTCCGCGGTGCCGTAGTCGGTTTCACGCAGTTCGATGTTCAGCAGGCCGCCTTCGGGCTGGAAGGCCGGCACGGCGCGTTCGACGATACCGCCGTTGGCGATGCGGCCCACCGCCAGCTGGTTGACCTGCACCTTGCTGCCGTTGGCCGACGCACCCGCGCCGCCCACCAGCATGTTGCCCTGCGCGATGGCATAGACCTGGCCATCGGCCCCCTTGAGCGGCGTCATCAGCAAGGTGCCGCCGCGCAGGCTCTTGGCGTTACCCATCGACGACACCACCACGTCGAGCTGGGTGCCGGGCTGCGCGAACGGCGGCAGCGTCGCCGTCACCATCACCGCCGCCACGTTCTTGAGCTGCATGTTCTTGCCGGCCGGCAGCGTGATGCCGAGCTGCGAGAGCATATTGGTCAGGCTCTGCGTGGTAAACGGCGTCTGCATGGTCTGGTCGCCGGTGCTGTCCAGCCCGACCACCAGGCCGTAGCCGACCAGCGGATTGTCCCGCACGCCCTGGAAGGTAGCCAGGTTCTTCAGCCGTTCCGCATGCGCCGCGCCTGACAGCAGGCCCAGCGTCAGCGCGAGGAAGAGAGCGCGGACGAAGCGGCGGCGCAAGACAGGGAGCGAAGACGGGAACATGATGCAATCTGCCATCAGTACGGTGAAACGTTGAGGAAGAAACGCTGCAGCCAGCCCATGTTCTGCGTTTCGTCGATATAGCCCTTGGCGGTGTATTCGATGCGCGCGTCCGCCACCTGGGTGGACGGGACCGCGTTGTCGCCTGTGATCGTGCGCGGATTGACCACGCCCGAGAAGCGGATGAACTCCGCGCCCTGGTTGATGGCCATCTGCTTTTCGCCGGACACCACCAGGTTGCCGTTGGGCAGCACTTCCAGCACGGTCACGGTGATGGTGCCGCTGAAGGTGTTGGCGGCGGTGGCGCCGCCGCTGGCCTTGAGGGCGTTGGCACCGCTCATGGTGGCGTTCTGGCTGCTGCTGAACAAGCCACCGAGCGCCTTGGGCACGGCATCGAATGCCAGCGCGCTGTTGGACGTGCGGCTGGCGTTGGTGCCGGAATTCTTGCTGGCGTTGACGTTTTCGCTGATCACGATGGTGAGGATGTCGCCCACGTTGCGCGGACGGCGATCCTCGAACAGCGGATTGCCTGCGTACGACCCCTGGAAAATCGATCCGCTCGCCGGTCCCAATGCGCGGGGTTCCGCCCGCGCGGTGGTGGGAAGCTGGACCAGCGGCTCGCGCGGCATCATCGCGCAACCGGTCGCGAGGCAGCACAGGGCGAGCGCGCCCAGGCGGGTCAACGAGGCAATCATGATCATCCGAGCTGGGTGAGGCGCTGCAGCATCTGGTCGGACGTCTGCACTGCCTTGCTGTTGATCTCGTAGGCGCGCTGGGTCTGGATCATGCTGACCAGCTCTTCGACCACGTTCACGTTGGAGGCTTCCACGTAGTTCTGCTGCAGCGTGCCGGCGCCGTTCAGGCCGGGCACGGTGGTGTTGGGCGCGCCCGATGCGTCGGTCTGCACGTACAGGTTCTCGCCCAGGCTTTCCAGTCCGGCCGGATTGGCAAAGGTAGCCAGTTGCAGCTGGCCGACCTGCACGTTGTTGCTCGAGCCCGGCTGCGTGACCGAGACCGTGCCGTCGCGCCCCACGGTGAGCGTGGTGTAGTTGGCCGGCAGCGTGATGGCGGGCTGGACCACGAAGCCGCTGGAGGTCACCAGCTGGCCGTTCGGGTCGGTCTGGAACGAGCCGTCGCGCGTGTAGGCGGTGGTGCCGTCGGGCAGCGTGACCTGGAAGAAGCCCTGGCCGATSAYGGCCACGTCCTTGCTGTTGCCGGTCTGCKKCGGRTTGCCCTGSGTGTGGATRCGYTCSGTGGCCACGGGGCGCACGCCGGTRCCCAGCTGCAGGCCCGAGGGCAGCGTGGTCTGGTCCGACGACAGCGCGCCCGGCTGGCGCACGGTCTGGTACATCAGTTCCTCGAACACGGCGCGGCCGCGCTTGAAGCCGTTGGTCGACACGTTGGCCAGGTTGTTCGAGATCACGTCCATCTGCGTCTGCTGCGCATCGAGGCCGGTCTTGGCAATCCAGAGAGAGCGGATCATGTTTGTCCTCACAGGCCGCCGCATGGTGCGACGGCGCATCAATTCAAGAAATTCAGTTGTTCGAGAGCAGCTGGTTGGCGCGCTGGTCGTTGGTGTCCGCGCCCTGGATCATCTTCATCTGCATCTCGAAGCGGCGCGCGTTGGCGATCATGTCGACCATGGCTTCCACCGGATTCACGTTGCTGCCTTCAAGCGCGCCGGAAACCACGCGTACGTTGGCGTCCTGCTGCAGCGGCTGCGCGCCGGGGCGCAGGCGGAACAGGCCGTCGTCGCCGCGGGCGATCGACTCCGGCGGCGGGTTCACCAGGCGCAGCTTGCCAACCTGCGCAAGGCCTTGCGCGGCATCGCCGGGGCCGCGCGCGGTGATGGCGCCATCGCTGCCGATGCTGACCGTCGACCCGGGCGGCACCGCGATCGGGCCGCCGTCGCCCATCACCGGCAAGCCGGTGCTGGTCAGCAGCTGGCCGTCGGCCGACACCTGCAGCGAACCTGCGCGAGTGTAGGCCTCGCTGCCGTCGGGCGCCTGCACGGTCAGCCAGCCATTGCCCTGCAGCGCCACGTCCAGCGGACGCTCGGTGTAGGTCAGCGGGCCGGCCTTCATGTCAGCGCCCGGCGTGGAAGCCAGCGTGAAGGCGCGGGTCGGCGAGGCATTGCCCACCACCGGCACCGCGCGGAACATGTTGACCTGCGCGCGGAAGGCCGGCGTGGAGGCATTGGCCAGGTTGTTGGATACCGCAGCCTGCTGGTCAAGCGTCTGCTTGGCCCCCGACAGGGCGGTATAGATCAAGCGGTCCATTGCGTTTCCTCAGTTCCGGCCTTGCTTGCCGACGACGTGCATTACAGGTTGACCAGGGTCTGCATGACCGTGTCCTGTGCCTTGATGGTCTGCGCGTTGGCCTGGTAGTTGCGCTGCGCCACGATCAGGCTCACGAGCTGGCCGGAGAGGTCCACGTTGGAGGCTTCGACCGCATTGGACTTGAGCGTGCCCAGGCTGCCGCCGGGCGCGCCGACCACCGGCTGGCCCGACGCGCCGGTCGCCGACCACACATTGTTGCCTTCGGGCCTGAGGCCTTCGGGGTTGCCAAAGCCCGCCATCACGACCTGGCCCAGTGCCTGGGTCTTCTGATTGGAGTAGCTGCCCAGGATGGTGCCGTCCGGCTGGATGGCGAAGCCCAGCAGGCTGCCCGCCGCATAGCCATCCTGCACCGGCGGCTTGGTGTCGCTGGCGCCGGCGAACTGCGTGGTGCCGGTCAGGTCCATGGCGATGGCCATCGCGGCGGCGCCGTTGGAGGCGGGCATGGCGATGTTGGTGGTGGCGCCAGGCGCCGGCGACACCAGGTTGCCGTTCGAGCTGAACTGCATCGTGGTGGTGTTGACGACGTTGCCCGCCGCATCGGTCAGGTGCATGGTCCAGTCGGTGCCGCCCGGCTGCGTGCCGGCGCCCGGCGTACCCGTCGAGAAGTACGCGGTCAGCTGGCGGGCATTGCCCAGCGAGTCATACACCGTCACGCCGGTGCCGTAGTTGTACATGCTCAAGGTCGGCAACGAAGCCGGCACCGGGGGCGGTCCGGGGAGCGGGCCGGTGCTGACGAACGGCGTGGCCGGAACCTTGCTGCCGGAATCCAGGTTGAACGACGAGGCCAGCGTGGTGGTGGCCTTGGCCGCCATGGTGGTGCTGGGCACCACCAGCGGCTGCGGCTGCACCGCGCCGCCGCCGGTCGTGCCGGCCGGGTAGCCGGTCAGCGCCAGGCCCTGCGCATTGGTGATGCTGCCGTCGGGCTGGCGCGAGAACTGGCCATTGCGCGAGTAGAAGACCGAACCTGTGGCGTCGGTCAGGCGGTAGAAGCCGTTGCCGTTGGTGATCGCCACGTCGAGCGAGCTGCCGCTCGCCTCGATATTGCCCTGGCTGAACGACTGCACCACCGAATTCACCGTCACGCCCAGGCCAATCTTGGTGCCCRCATACACGTCGGCGAACTGCGCCGTCGATTGCTTGTAGCCGACGGTATTGGCGTTGGCGATGTTGTTGCCGATGACGTCCAGGTTGGATGCCGCGGCGTTGATGCCGCTTACCCCTTGACCGAAACCCATGATGTTCCCCTAGTAGACTGGTTAGCTGATGAATCGCAGTTGAATCAAAGAATGCGGCGCACGTCGTCGACGGACGCCGTGCGGCCGTTGCCGATATCCACCAGCACGCCGCTGGAGTCACCGCTGATGCTGCCCACCTTGCCGTAGACCAGCGCGACCGGCGTGACATCCTTGCCGCTGGCCGTGGCCGTGACCTTGAAGCTGTAGTCGCCGTCGGGCAAAGCCGCGCCGGCATCGTTCTTGCCGTCCCACGGAATGTCGTGCACGCCCGCGACCTGGCCCTTCATGTCGATGGTGCGCACGACGTTGCCGTCCTTGTCGAGCACGTTCACCGTGACCGCGTCGGCCGTCGAAGGCAGGTCCACGCCGATCTTGTCCGGCACGCCGCCCGTCACCGAGGTGCTGGAGCCCGGCACCATCACCGTATGGCCGATCAGCGACGCCGAATCCATGGCCCGGCTGGCGGAGACTTGCGACAGCAGCGCCTGCAGCGTGCTGTTCATGGTCTGCATGCCGCTCACCTGGCTGATCTGCGCGAGCTGCGAGGTGAGCTGCGAGTTGTCCATCGGGTTGAGCGGGTCCTGGTTGTTCATCTGCGTGACCAGCATGGTCAGGAAGTTGTTCTGCAGGTCGGCGGCGCTAGCGCTGCCACTCTGCAAGGCGTTGTTGATGCCCTGGCTGCTGGTATCGACGGAAGAAGTGCTAGTCATTGCGTATCCCGGTTAAGACGATTACTGCCCGATGGTCAGTGTCTTGAGCATCATGTTCTTGGCGGTGTTGAGGACTTCCACGTTGGCCTGGTAGGACCGCGAGGCCGAGATCATGTTGACCATCTCTTCCACCGGGTTGACGTTCGGCATGGTGACGTAGCCGTCGGCGTTGGCCAGCGGATGTGTCGGGTTGTGGATCATGCGCGGCGGCGACGGGTCTTCCAGCACGCCTTCCACCTGCACGCCGCCCACGTCGCTCTGGCCTGGCGTGGGTGCCAGGCCGAACACCACCTGCTTGGCGCGGTAGGGCTGGCCGTTGGGGCTGACCGCGCTGTCCGCGTTGGCCAGGTTGGAGGCGGTCACGTTCATGCGCTGCGACTGCGCGGCCATGGCCGAGCCGGCCACCTCGAAGATATTCATTGCTGGCATGGCGCGCTCACTGCTGGATGGCCGACAGCATGGTCTTGATCTTGGCGCTCATCACCGTGAGGCCAGACTCGAAGTGCACCGCGTTGTCGGCGAAGGCCACGCGCTCGGTGTCCATCTCGACGGTATTGCCGTCGATGCTCGACTGCATGGGGATGCGGTACTCGAGGTCCATGTTGTCGGACGCCGACGCCTGGCCCGGCAGGTGCCGCGCCGAGGTCGTGGAGAGAGATACGCCTTCGGCGCGCCTGCCGCGCTCGACCGTCTGCGCCAGCGTGCTGGAGAAATCGAAGTCGCGCGCCTTGTAGCCGGGCGTGTCGGCGTGCGCGATATTGGAGGCAATCACCGACTGCCGCTGGGTCCGCAAGCTCAGCGCATCCTGCTGGAAGCGCAGTGCCGCATCGAGTCTGTCAATCATGTCTGTGTCTCGCTGGAGGGAGAGAGCGATGAAGGTCGACCTTCTTCAGGTGTGCCATCTTAGGTTCGGCCCTGTCATCCCAATCGTGCGAATRGGGCAAAGAAAACTGCGTATTTCGGAACGAGAGAGAAAGCGCGGCTGCCTACAATGGGTCCTGTTCTCGCGGCCCGGCCCGCGCGCCGGTGGCGCGCCAGCGCACCGCTCCTTGCCTGGATGCACCCATGATTCCTCGTTTCCGGTCCGCCGTTGCGCGTGCCCTGCTCTGTGTGCTCGCCGCCGGCGGCGCCCTGTCCGGCAGCGTCCGCGCAGCGCCGCCCTCGCCCTTTGCCGAAGACCCGGTGCGCGTCGCGGTGGAGCGGTTCCTCGAACGCCAGACCGCCGGGCTGCCCGGCAAGGCCAGCATCCAGGTCGTGCCGCCGTCGGGCGGCCGCGCACCGGAATGCACCCTGCCCGAACCCTTCCTGCCGCCGGGCGCGTCGCCCTGGGGCCGCGTCTCCGTCGGCGTGCGCTGCGGCGGCGAGCGCCCGTGGACGCGCTACGTGCAGGCGCGCGTCGCGGTGGTGGCCGATTACTACGTGGCCGGCCGCAATTTCACCCCCGGCGAGCCAGTAGACCCTTCTGACCTGGAAGTGCGCCAGGGCGACCTTTCCAACCTGCCGCGCGCGGTGGTGACCGACCCCGCGCAGATCGCGGGCGCCGTGGCCGCCAGCCGCATCGCAGCGGGTTCGCCGATGCGCACGGATCTCCTGAAGAAGGCCATTGCCGTGCGGCAGGGACAGAACGTGACGGTGGTGGTCGAGGGGGATTCCTTCCAGCTCAGCAGCGAGGGCAAGGTGATGGCCGAAGCCGCGGTCGGCAGCAATGTGCAGGTGCGGCTCAAGAGCGGCCAGGTGGTCAGCGCGCTGGTGCGCAATGGCGACACGGTGGTGCTGCAGCAATAGGCTGGCGTGCCTGGGTAGCGCAACGGTCTCATGAGACAATGGCGCGCAGCGCTGCAGGATGTGCAGCCGGCATCCCAAGACCGGCGTCCGGCGGGCAGCGTGGCCGGACGGGTCCGTGAGCCGGGCCGGATGGACCCGGGGCGGCCCTAAAGTTCTGCCGCCACCGTCCGATAAGCCAGAGGTACCCAGCAAGGAATCACCGTGAAGATCAATCAGACCACCTCCTCGAGGCCGGGCGACGCCGGCGACGGTGCAACGCGCAGCGTGGCAGGCACCCCCGCCGGCCCGGCCGCCGCCCCGGAAACCCCCGGCGTGCGCGTCAGCCCGCTGGGCGCCCAGGTGCGCGAAATCGGCGCGCGCCTGGTGGAAGACCAAGACGACGACATCGATACCGCCAAGGTGGACGAAATCCGCCAGGCCATCGCCGAAGGACGCATCAAGATCGACCCCAGCAAGATCGCAGACGGTCTGCTGGCGTCGCTGCGCGAACTCAACGGCGGCGCCTGACGCTCGACACCGGCGGCAAAGCCAACCCACGACACTTAGGCAAGCCATGAGCCAGTCCCTGATCCAGAACCTCGCCCGGGAAACCGAGCTCTCCAAGGAATTCGCCGCCGTGCTGGGCGAAGAGCGCGCCATGATCAAGGCGGGCGACTACCAGGCGCTGGTCGGCCTGCTGGATCGCAAGGTCGAACTGGCCGGCTCGCTGCAGACGCTGACGCGCACGCGCGAGGCGCAGATGGGTGCCATGGGGATTCGCCTCGGTGCGGGCGGCCAGCTGTTCGGGCGCGAGATCGTGCCTGCCGTCGAGACCGCATGGCGCGACCTGCTGTTCGCCGCGCGCATGGCGCGCGATGCCAACGCCGTCAATGCGGCCGTGGTGGATGCGCATCTGGAGTTCACGCAGGAAGCCATCCTGGCGCTGCGCCACCGGGGCGAGACGGGCACGTTGTACGGCAAGGACGGGCGAACCCAGCAAGGTCCGCAAGGCGTCAGCCTGGCGGCGGGCTGAACCGGTGTCTTGTCGCCACGGGCTTTCGCAAGCCCGCGGCGAAATGCAGGAAAGACCGAACGAACAAAAAAAGCGGCTTCGCTCCCGGCAGGGAAGGCGAAGCCGCTTTTTTTTGTTCGGGCGCGGTGGCGGAGCCGGTGGCTTGAGGGTTGGAGCCTGAGGCTTGAGACTTGAGGCTTGAGCGGCTGCGGGGGCTTGGGAAGCGGCGCCCGGGCGGAAAGGCCCGGGCCGCCGAATCCATGCACCTGCGGTCTTACCTGTACCCCACCACCACTTGTCCCGACTGTCCCTGCAGGACGGGCGTCAGCGCGCCCTTCCCCGGTACCTGGAACGCGAACACGAATCCCCTGCCTGCGTCATCCCCGCTGAAGGCATCGGTGAGTCCCTCCGCCCCCGGCAGCAACACGCAGCGCTGCGCATTGCAGAGATAGGCCTGCAGATCGAGCGGCGGCGTGCGGGTAAAGCTGTAGCGCCACCGCACGGTGGTGATGGCGCCCTCGGCCTGCGGCAGATACCCGGTCGGGGTGATGGGCGCGGACATGGTGCGCAGGCCCTTGCCATACAAGGCGGGGCCACTCACGGAAGCCGACCACGAATGCAGGGTAGGTCCTGCCGGCGCGGCCCAGCCGTGGCTGCAGCATGCGGCAATGGCCGCCACGGCGATATGGCGGGACCTGGCTTTCATAGCAGCCCGCGCAGCTGCGAACGCAGGCGCGTGATGGCCTGGCTGCGGATCTGGCAGACGCGCGACTCCGTCACCTCGAGCACGGCGCCGATCTCACGCAGGTTCAGCTCCTGGTCGTAGCACAGCGACAGCACCAGCTTTTCCCGCTCGGGCAGTCGCTCGATGGCGCGTATCAGCGCTTCGCGCATGCCGCTCTCCATCAGCACGGTGAGCGGATTGCCGTCGTCGCTGACGCTCAGGTGGCGATCCAGGAAGTCTTCTTCGCCGGAGCGTTCGAAGTCTTCGTAGTGCAGCAGCTGGCAGCCATAGACCTCGTTGAGCAAGGTCTGGTATTCGTCGAGTGGCAACTCGAGCTCCTGCGCCACCTCGGAGTCCAGCGGCGCCCGGCCGAGCGTCTGCTCGAGGCCGCGCACGGTACGCTCGATGCGCCGGGTGAACTGGCGCAGGCTGCGCGATTGCCAGTCGTTGGCGCGCACCTCGTCGAGCATGGCGCCGCGGATGCGCTGGCTGGCATAGGTCTCGAAACGCGCACCGTGCGTATCCTCGTAACGCTTGGCGGCGTCGAGCAGGCCGATCATGCCAGCCTGGATGAGGTCATCGAGCTGCACGCTGGCCGGCAGCTTGGCCGCGAGTTGCAAGGCGATGCGACGCACCAGCGACGCATGCGCGGTCACGGTGTCAGTCTGTTCGAGCTTTCCCTGAATCGTATACATGGTGGAATTCTCGTGAGTCCTAGCTGGCAGGCCCGGCGCTCAGGCCAGGGCCGTGGCCGGCGGCGCCAGCGGCGCGGCCGGAGGGGTTGAACGGGCTACGGCTGGTGAAGGCATGGGAAGCGGCCAGCCGGCGATGCCGACGGCAAGACGGCGCAGGGCGGCAGTGGCCGGCGCCGCCGGATACGCTTCGACCACGCAGCGGCCAAGCGCCGTGCTGCGCTCGACCAGCGGATCGTGCGGCAGGCTGCCGGCAGGACTCGCGTCCACGCCGAGATACTGGCTGGCGGTGCGCGCAAGATTGCCGAGCACGGCGCTGGCGGCGGCGTCGCTGGCGGCGGCATTGACGACCAGGTGGAAACGGCGGCAGGCGTAGAGGTGGTTCAGCTGCTTGATGCAGGCATAGGCGGCCTTGATCGATGCCGGCTCGGCACGCAGCACCACCACCACGTTGTGCGCCATGCCGGCCACCTGCGACAGGGCGCCCTCGGCATCGCTGCGGGCATCGCTGAGCACGGTGCGGTAGCCATTGAACAGGCCCAGGTCGCCCGTGGCCTGCGGGCTGCCGGGCAGCACGCCGATGGTGCCCGCGGGACGTTGCCCCAGCGCGGCCTCCAGCGTGAGCGCACCGCCCAGCACGGCGGCCAGCGTGCCCTCGGGCGCCGCGCCGGCCAAGCGGGTGGCGCGCGCGCCAATGCGGTCTTCGTCGATCAGCAGCACGCGTTCACCCTGCATGGCGAGCGCATTGGCCAGCCCGAGCGCCACCGTGGTGGCACCGGCGCCCGCATCGCTCGCGACCACCGCGATGCGGCGCGTGGCACGCGGCGCCAGCATGCGCCGCAGGCTTTCGGCCTGGTCCAGGGCAAGTGAATTCACGTTTTACTCTCCCTGCACCTGCGCCAGCGCCTTGAACATCCGGCCACCATCGACGAAGCCGTCGGGCTCGGTGGCGGGCGCGGCCGGTACGGTCGGCACGGCAGGTGCGGCACGGCCATTGCGCGCGGGGTAGTTCTCCAGCACGTCCAGCAGCGCCAGCAGGCGGCCCATGCCTTCGACCAGCACGGCAGCATTCGGGGTCTGGCGCGCCGGCGCGCGCGCGGACAGGCGCGCCAGGAAGGCCGCGGCTTCCGTGTCGCCGGCCTGCTCCAGGCGCAGCGCGGCCACGGCCATCTGCAGTGCCAGCAGGCGCGCGCATGCCTGGTTTTCCGCCTGCGCGGCATCGTTGGCGCCGTCCTGGCGTTCGCCCTGGCCGAGATGGTCGAGCGCATGGCGCAGTGTGCGCAGGTGCGCCTCGCCGGCTTCGGCCCAGCGTGCCCAGCGCGCCAGTTGCGCGCCCTCGGCCAGCAGTGCGGGCTCGCACAGCAGGTATTGCACGGCCAGTGTCTGGCCGTTTTCACGGTCGACCAGGCGCGATACCAGCAGGCCGGCCTCGGTGCCGCCCTMGCTGCCGCGCGTGCCGCGCACCTGGCTTTCGAGCACGCGCACCGGCGCTTGCGCGATCCACTGCACGGCATCGCGGCCGCGGTACTCGATCTCTTCGAAGGCATGGAACGTCAGCGTCTCGGCCAGCGCATCGACCTTCAGCGCAACGCCGTTGCTGGCGACGCGCGTGGTCTTGCGGGTGGTGGTCAGCCAGCGCTCACCTGCCTGCTGCCAGCGCGCCAGCGTGGCCGCGGCCGGCATGGTGTCCAGCACATTGACCACGGTACGCGCGGCGGCGATGGCGGCGCCCAGGTTGGCGGCGTCGGTTTCCCAGCCGCCCTGGCTTGCCTGCAGCGCTGGGGCGGTACGCCCGCCCGGCGCCGCGGCGGCAGCCAGCGGCAGGCCGTCGCGGTCGGCCAGCCACAGCGTATGCTGCCACGGGCGCGGCGCGCGGCGGCCGGCCGCGGGCGCGGCCACGGTGGCGCTCAGCGCGAGCACGAAGCGGTCGCACTGGCGGGCGAGATCGCGGCAGGCGGCCTCGCGCACGTGTTGCGCCATCTGGCGCGCCGACGGTGCGCTGTCCGCGCGCTGCTGCCACAGGGTGCGTACCAGGTCGAAGCCGAAGTTGCCCGCGTCGAGCTGGTCCACGCAGTCGCTGACCGCGTTGGCGCTGTCGGTCAGCGAGCGCAGCATGCCCTCGGCGCCGGCGGTGGCCGAAGCACCCGCGGCGCGGGCGCCATCGTTGTCATCCTGGCCCGGCATGACGCGGCRCACGGCATCGGCATCGGCAAAGACGGAGCCACGGCGCGGGGTCTGGAAGGCGCGCTCGACCAGGGCGGCGCCGCTGGCCAGCTCCAGGTGTTCGGGCACGCGCTGACCGATCGAGGCGTAGTACACCGGCAGGCGGTGGCGGATCACCACGTCGAGCACGGAGCCGAGGTGCGTGGCTTCGTCGAGCTTGCTGACGATGCAGCCGTCGATGCCGCCGCCGGGCGTGGCATCGTGGCGGTAGGCATGCACCACCTCGTTGAGCGTGTCGCCGTGGCTGGCGCCGTTGAGCAGCAGGATGCGCTGCACCGGCGCCTGCACGCCGGCCAGCATGGCGATCTGCTCGGACAGGTTGCGGTCGCGCTGGCTCATGCCGACGGTGTCGATGATCACCAGGTGCTTCTCGGTGAGCGCGGCCAGCGCGAAGCGCAGGTCGGCCGCGTCCTTGACCGCGTGCACGGGCACGCCGAGGATGTCGCCATAGATGCGCAGTTGTTCATGCGCGCCGATACGGAAGGTGTCGGTGGTCAGCAACGCCAGCCGTTCCGGGCCGTGCTTGAGCACGAAGCGCGCGGCCAGCTTGGCGGTGGTGGTGGTCTTGCCCACCCCGGTGGGGCCGATCAGGGCCAGCACGCCGCCTTGCGCGAACAGCGCGTCTTCGTCGCCCAGCACCGGCACCTTGCGCGCCAGCTCCTGGCGGATCCAGGTCATGGCGGCGGGCCGGTCGTGGCCGAGCGGCAGGTGGCCCAGCAGCGAACGCGCGAGCTGGCCGGAAAATCCGGCGGTGACCAGCCAGTTGAACAGGGAATCGCGCAGCGGATCGCCGCCTGCGGCAGGCAGGCTGTGAGTGCCTACTCCCGCGAACTGCCGCTCCATCATGGCGCGCATGGTCTGCAGTTCCCCGCGCAGGTCGCCCAGGGCACCGTCGACCGCCACCGTGGCGGGCGGCGGCGTGAACACCGGCGCGCTGCTGGAAATGGCGCCGAGATCGGTGTCGCGCATGGCGACGATCTCCACACCACCCTCGACGGTGCGGTTGGACAGCACCACGGCGTCCGGGCCCATCGCCTCGCGCACCTGGCGCAGGGCCTCGCGGCCATTGGCCGCCACGAATTTAGCTACGCTCATCTTGCGTCATCCCTCACGCTGCGCCGCCGATCATGGCGGTGATCCTGATGTTTCGGTTGTCCGGCACCTCGGCATGCGAGAGCACCTTGAGCTGCGGCATGGTCCGGCGCAGGAAGCGCGCGAGCAGCGGGCGCAGCGGATGCGGCACCAGCAGCACGGGGTCCAGCCCCAGGTGTTCCTGGCGCGACACCGCGGCCTGGGTCTGCTGCAGCAGCGCATCGGCCAGCCCCGGTTCGATACCGCCGCCGTTAGTGAGCGCTTGCGACAGCACGCGCTCAAGCCCCGCGTCCAGACCGATGACCTGCAGGTCGGCCCCGTTGGGGAACCACTGCTGGGTGATGGCACGTCCCAGCGCCATGCGCACCAGCGCGGTAAGTTCGTTGGGATCGCTGATCTTGGGCGCGTGCTCGGCCACCACGTCCAGCACGGTGCGCATGTCGCGGATCGGCACGCTTTCGTCCAGCAGGTTCTGCAGGATCTTCTGCAGCGCGGTGAGCGTGATGACCTTGGGCACCAGGTCTTCGGTGAGCTTGGGCGATTCCTTGGAGATGCGGTCCAGCAGGGCCTGCACTTCCTGGCGCCCGAGCAGTTCGGCCGCGTGCAGGTGGATCAGGTGGTTGAGGTGAGTCGCCACTACCGTGCTGGCGTCCACCACGGTGAAGCCGTAGGTTTGCGCCTGCTCCTTGAGCCCGGCTTCGATCCACACCGCGGGCAAGCCGAAGGCCGGATCGTGCGTGGGCGTGCCCGGCAGCGTGCCGGATACCTGGCCGGGGTTGATCGCCATCCACTGCCCCGGCGTGGCCTCGCCGCGACCGATCTCCACGCCCTTGAGCGTGATGCGGTAGGCGTTGGGCTTGAGTTCGAGGTTGTCGCGGATATGCACCACCGGCACCAGGAAGCCGATCTCCTGCGCCACCTTCTTGCGAATGCTCTTGATGCGGCCCAGCAGTTCGCCGTTCTGCGCGCGGTCCACCAGCGGAATGAGGCGGTAGCCCACTTCCATGCCCAGCGGGTCGACCAGGGAGACATCGTCCCAGCTGGCTTCGGTGGATTCCGCCGCGGCGACGGGCGCGCGTTCCTCGCGTTTCTTTTCCTGCACGGCGGCCACGTCGCGTCGCGCCACATAGCGGCCGAACCACACCAGCGCGCCGGCGAACRCCAGGAAGGCGAAATGCGGCATGCCGGGAATAATGCCCATCATGCCGATGATGCCGCCGGTCAGGTACAGCACGCGCGGGTTGGAGAAGAGCTGGCCGGTCAGCTGCTGGCCCACGTCCTGCTCGTTCGACACACGCGAAACGATCACGCCGGCGGCGGTGGAGATCACCAGCGCGGGGATCTGCGCCACCAGGCCGTCGCCGATGGTCAGCAGCGTGTAATTGCGCACCGCGGTGGAGAAGTCCAGGTCGTGCTGCAGCATGCCGACCACCATGCCCGCGCCGACGTTGATGAACATGATCAGCAGCCCGGCGATGGCGTCGCCGCGCACGAACTTGCTGGCGCCGTCCATGGCGCCGTAGAAATCCGATTCCTGCGAGACTTCGGCCCGGCGCTTCTTGGCGCCGTCTTCGTTGATCAGGCCGGCGTTGAGGTCGGCGTCGATCGCCATCTGCTTGCCGGGCATGGCGTCGAGCATGAAGCGCGCGCCCACCTCGGCGATCCGGCCCGCGCCCTTGGTGATCACCATGAAGTTGATCACCACCAGGATGGCGAACACCACGATGCCCACGGCGAAGTTGCCGCCCACCAGGAAGTGGCCGAAGGCCTCGATCACCTTGCCCGCGGCGTCGGGCCCGGTGTGGCCTTCGAGCAGTACCCCACCAGCAGCACCATGATCGACAGCGCGATGTTGAACGTAAACAGCAGGTCCAGCACGAAGGGCGGCAGCGGCAGGATCATCATGCCGAGGATCATGATGATCAGCAGCGGTCCCGCGAGCGCCTTCATCTGGCTGCTGCTGGCCCGTGCCCCCGACAGGTTGAACAGCGAGGTCAATGCGTTCATGCGTGGCTTTCCGGTACGGCGAGTTCGTCAGGCACCAGCAGGTCGGACGGTGCCGTGGGGTGCGGTCCGCTGGTGTGGTGCCAGTGCTTCAGTTGATAGACCCAGGCCAGGACTTCGGCCACGGCGGTATACAGGCCGGCGGGGATCTCGCGGCCGATCTCCACGTGGCGGTGCAGCGCGCGCGCCAGCGGCGGCGCGGACAGCAGCGGCACGTTGTTCTCCACGGCGATCTCGCGGATGCGCGCGGCGACCGCCTCGCTGCCCTTGGCCACCACGCGCGGCGCGCTCATGCGGCCTTCCTCGTAGCGCAGCGCCACGGCGAAGTGGGTCGGGTTGGTGACCACCACGTCCGCCTTGGGCACCTCGGACATCATGCGGCGGCGAGCCATGGCGCGCTGCTGCTGGCGGATGCGGCCCTTGATATGCGGGTCGCCTTCGCTGTCCTTGTGCTCCTGCTTGACCTCTTCCTTGGTCATGCGCAGCTTCTTGAAGAAGGTCCAGTACTGCCAGGGCACGTCCAGCGCGGCCACCAGCACCAGCGAGCCGGYGACCATCCCGCAGCAGTGCAGCACCAGCTCCAGCATGTGCAGCAGCGCCTCGTGCAGCGGCGCGCTCATCAGCGCCACCGCGTCGGGCAGGCGGTGCCACAGCACCCAGCCGGCCACGCCGCCCACCAGCAGGGCCTTGGCGATGGCCTTGGCCAGTTCCACCAGGGATTGCGAGGAGAACAGCCGGCCCAGCCCCTTGAGCGGCGAGAGCCGGGAGAAATCGGGGGCGAGGGATTGCGTGGAGAACATCCAGCCGCCCAGCAGCATGGGACCGGCGAGGGCCGCCGCGCCGAACAGCAGCAGCAGCGGCAGGAATGCCAGCAGGCCTTCCCAGGTATTCATGGCGAAGCGCGACATCATGCGCGAAGTATCGAAGGCCGTGGCCGGCTCGAAGGCCAGGCCGGCGCGCATCACGGCGTTGAGCCTGGTGGCGAGCGTGCCGCCGAGGGTCGCAAGGCCAGCCACGCCGCTCATCAGCATGATCAGCGTAGCGAGCTCGCGCGAGCGTACGACCTGTCCTTCCTCGCGCGCCTTTTCCAGGCGCCGGGGTGAGGCAGGTTCGGTTTTCTCGAGATCGCTTTCTTCGGACATGGCCGCTCCGTTACGAAGCGGCATGCTGGCCCTTCGTCAGCAACGATTATCGGAGCGCGAAGGGGCGGGCATTAGAGGGAATAAGGCCGGGATTGTGGCGCTGTTTGCGCGATGACACGGCCCGCCCGAAGGCGGGCCGTGTCCCCGGACGGCCTCCGGGGGCGCCCCGGGGGCCGGCGCGGCGCCAGGCCGGCACCGCGTCCCGGGCGGGACTCAGAAGCCCAGGCTGGCAAGCAGGTCGTCCACCTGCGACTGGTCGGAGACGACGTCGGCCTTGCCTTCCGGGTTGATCTGCGGGCCGTTCATCAGCGTGGCGGGCGCCTCGACGCGGCGGTCTGCCGGCACGTTGTCGATCAGCACCTGCAGCAGTTCCTGCTCCAGCGAGCGGATCATGTCCATCATCTTCTTGATGACCTGGCCGGTCAGGTCCTGGAAGTCCTGGGCCATCATGATTTCCAGCAGGTGGCTGCCGGTGGCGCGGGCCTGCTGCGGCACGTCGGTCAGGAAGGCACGGGTATCGAGCACCAGCTCGCGCGCGTCGGCCAGCTCGACCGGCTTGTCGAACCAGGCTTCCCAGCGCTTGTCGAGCGCCTCGGCCTGCTTCTCCATGCCGGCCTGAAGCGGCTGCGCCAGCTCCACGGCGTTGAGCGTGCGTTCAGCGGCCTGCTCGGTCATCAAGGCGATATAGCTGAGCCGGTCGCGCGCATCGGGGATGGCCTGGGCGGCGCGCTCGATTTCCTTGTCGAGCCCCAATTCGCGCATATTGTCGCGCAGCATCCGTGTCAGGGCGCCAATGCGCTGGAAAAGCTGCTCGGCAGATTCGTTGCTGAGAGTCGGAGTCATCGACATGTCGCCCACCTTATGCCCCTTCCTTGGCCAGTTTCTCGAAGATCTTGGTGATCTTCTCGTCAAGCGTGGCGGCCGTGAACGGCTTGACCACGTAGCCGTTCGCGCCGGCCTGCGCCGCTGCGATGATGTTTTCCTTCTTGGCCTCGGCCGTCACCATCAGCACCGGCAGCTTGGCCAGCGCGGCTTCGGCGCGGATCGCCTGCAGCATGCTCAGGCCGTCCATGTTCGGCATGTTCCAGTCGGACACGACGAACTGGAAGCTGCCGTCCTTGACCTTCTCCAGGCCGGCGGCACCATCTTCGGCCTCCTCGACGTTGGCGAAGCCCAGTTCCTTGAGCAGGTTACGGATGATGCGGCGCATGGTGGGGAAGTCATCGACCACCAGGATCTTCATGTTCTTGTCCACTCTAACGGCTCCAATACAGTTGTGGAAAGTTGCTACTTCAATACTTGCACCCGCCGCTCCGCGTGGATCCGGCAGGCGCCTGTGCCCGGTCAAACCCGCTGCGCGCGCGTCCCGAAGGTCGCCAGGCGCGCCATCACGCGCTGGCTCATCGCGTGCAGCGGCACTACCTCATGCACGCCGCCGGCGGCAATCGCCTCCTTGGGCATGCCGAATACGATGCAGGTGCTCTCGTCCTGCGCCAGGTTGTAGGCGCCGGCCTCGCGCATGCGCAGCATGCCCTGCGCGCCGTCACGGCCCATGCCGGTCAGCATCACGCCGATGGCGTTCTTGCCGGCATGCTGGGCGGCGGAGTCGAACAGCACTTCGACCGACGGCCGGTGGCGGTTGACCGCCGGCTCCTGCGACAGGTGGGCCACGTAGTTGGCCCCGCTGCGCGCCAGGCGCAGGTGCGAATCGCCCGGCGCGATGTAGGCGTAGCCCGGCAAGACGCGCTCGCCGTGCTCCGCTTCCTTGACCGTGATGCGGCACAGGCCGTCCAGGCGCTGCGCGAACGAGCGCGTGAAGCCGGCCGGCATATGCTGGACGATCAGCACGGCCGGGCAGTCCGGCGGCATCGGCATCAGGAATTCCTTGATCGCCTCGGTGCCGCCAGTGGAGGCGCCCACGATGATCAGCTTCTCCGTGGACAGCAGCGGGCTGCGCAGCATCGGCGCCGCCGGCTCGGTGGTGCCGCCGCCCGCCGGCGCGGCCTGAGCGGTGCGCAGGCGCGCCCGCGCCGCGGCGCGGATCTTGTCGGCGATGGTATCGGTGTACTCCATCAGGCCGTCGCGGATGCCGAGCTTGGGCTTGGTGACGAAATCCACCGCGCCCAGCTCCAGCGCGCGCATGGTGATTTCCGAGCCGCGCTCGGTCAGCGAGGACACCATCAGCACCGGCATCGGGCGCAAGCGCATCAGGCGCTCGAGGAAGTCCAGGCCATCCATGCGCGGCATTTCCACGTCGAGCGTGAGCACATCCGGGTTCAGGCGCTTGATCAGATCGCGCGCTACCAGCGGATCGGGGGCGGTACCCACCACCTCCATGTCGGGCTGGCTATTGATGATCTCGGTCATCAGGCTGCGTATCAGCGCGGAATCGTCCACGCACAATACCTTGATCTTGGCCGCACTCATGTCTGGAAAAATCCTTGTCGGTTCAGGAGACGGCAGCCGAGGGCGCACGCCTGGAAAACAGTTCGGCGCCGCCGCTGGCAGGTGCGGTGGCAATGGCCCGCGCCAGCGCACGCTCGTTGCGCTCGACCACCACCTGGTCGTCCTGGCGAGTGAGCCGGCGCACCAGCGCCAGTCCCGTCAACGGAAAGTAGCTGACGCGGCGCGCGTGCGGGCCGCGCAGATCCTGCGCGGCTACGCGGATCTCTTCGGTCTTCAGGTACTTGAGCACGAACTCGGCGTTGCGGTCGCCGATATTGAGCGTGGTCATGTTGGCCAGCACCGCGCCACCGCCGAACACCTTGGCCTCGAGCCGCTCGCGGCGCGCGCCCATCTTCAGCAGCTCGTTGATCAGCACTTCCAGCGCATAGCTGCCGTAGCGCATGGACGCCGACAGCAGCCGGTCGGCGCCGGCGGCGCCGTCATCGTCCGGCAGCATGAAATGGTTCATGCCGCCCACGCCGGCGGTCTCGTCGCGGATGCAGGCCGCCACGCAGGAACCCAGCACGGTGGTCAGCACCACGTCTTCGCGGGTCACGTAGTACTCGTTGGGCAGCAGCTTGATGGCCTGCTTGCCGAACTCGCGGTCGAAGTAGCTGCGCGTGGCGATCGCTTCGGGGAGCTGGGGCGTGCGCATCACGAACCTCCCAGCCGGGCCGACGGCGGCGCCAGCTCGTAGACGGTCTGCCCGCGCAGCTGGAACGCGCGCGTGACATAGGAAAAGTTCTCCGAATGGCCCGCGAACAACAGTCCGTGCGGCTTGAGCAGCGGCACGAAGCGCTCCAGGATGCGGCCCTGGGTGGGCTTGTCGAAGTAGATCATCACGTTGCGGCAGAAGATCGCGTCGAACTTCTCGCGGATGCCCCAGTCCGGCGCCAGCAGGTTGAGCGGCTGGAAGTCGATGGTGCCCGCCAGGTCCGGCTTGACCTTGACCGCGCCGGCGCGCTGGCCGGTGCCTTTGAGGAAGAAGCGCTTGAGCCGTTCGGGCGAGAGCTTGCTGACCTGCTCGGCCGTGTAGACGCCGGCGCGGGCCTTGGCCAGCACCTGCGTATCGATGTCGGTGGCCAGGACCGTGCCGGCACGGTCGCCCAGCGCTTCGGCCAGCGTGATGGCGATGGAATAAGGCTCTTCGCCGGTGGACGCGGCCGAGCACCACACCGAGTAAGGCCGCCCGGTCTTCTTGGCATGTTCGGCCAGCAAGGGAAAGTGATGCGCCTCGCGGAAGAACGATGTCAGGTTGGTGGTGAGCGAATTGGTGAAGAACTCCCACTCGTCCGAGCGGTCGTCCTCCTCGAGCATGGCCAGGTAGGTGCCGAAATCGGTGAGCTGCAGCGTGCGCAGGCGGCGCGCGAGGCGGCTGTACACCATCTCGCGCTTGTGGCTGCCGAGCGAGATGCCCGCGCGGCGATGGATCATCGCGCGGATCTTCTCGAAGTCGCGTTCGGTCAGCAGGAAATCACGCGGCTCGTCGCGCCGCGGCGAAGCGGGCTGCGCCAGCGGCAGGCCGGCGGCAAGGGCGGTGGGGCGAGGCTGCGTCATGTGATGCCTGATACGGGATGCTTGATGCTCGATACGATGGGTGTGGCCGCGCTCAGGCGAGTTCGGCCTCGACCAGTTCCATCTCGGCGCTGGTCATCAGCTTCTCGATGTCGATCAGGATCAGCATGCGGCCATCCACGGTGCCGAGCCCCGTSAGGTGYTCGTTGGAKACCGACACGCCRAACTCCGGCGCCGGCTTGATGKCKYCGCCSGTCAGSGTSAGCACGTCCGACACGCCATCCACCACGATGCCGACCACGCGCCCGGCGATATTGAGGATGATGACCACGGTCTGGTGGTCGTAGCGCACGTTGCCGAGGCGGAACTTCAGGCGCAGGTCGACGATCGGCACGATCACCCCGCGCAGGTTGGTCACGCCCTTGATGAAATCGGGCGCGTTCGCCAGGCGGGTGACCGCGTCGTAGCCGCGGATCTCCTGCACCTTGAGGATGTCGATGCCGTATTCTTCGCTCCCCAGCGTGAAAACCAGGAATTCCTGCCCCGCGGCTTCGCTTCCGGGGGTATCGATGTGTCCGATGCCGGCCATGATGTCTTGTTCTCCTGAGCGTTAAGCGAGTACCGGGTCTTGGCGGCGCACGCCGGTGCGCTGCAGCGCGCCGACGTCCACGATCAGTGCCACGCTGCCGTCGCCCAGGATGGTGGCGGCGGAGATGCAGGGCACCTTGCGGTAGTTGGTTTCGAGATTCTTCAGCACCACCTGGTGCTGGCCGATGAGCTGGTCCACCAGCAGCGCGAAGCGCTTGCCTTCGGCCTGCAGGATCACGGCGATGCCCTGCGTCGGCTCCTGCACGGCGTCGTCCACGTTGAACACGCGGTGCAGCTCCAGCAGCGGCAGGTATTCGCCGCGCACGTGCATCACGCGGTCGTTGTTGGCCGCGGTGTGCACGTCCTCGGGCTTGGGCTGCAGCGATTCCATCACGCAGTTCAGCGGCAGGATGAAGGTCTCCGCGCCGACCTTGACGGACATGCCGTCGAGGATGGCCAGCGTCAGCGGCAGCACGATGCGGGTAGTGGTGCCCAGGCCCGGACGCGAGGTGACCTCGACATGGCCGCCCATTTCCTGGATGTTGCGCTTGACCACGTCCATGCCGACGCCGCGCCCGGAGAGGTCGGTGACGGCTTCCGCGGTGGAGAAGCCCGGCGCGRAGATCAGCTGCCAGACTTCTTCGTCGCTGATGTTCTCCGATACCGGCAGGCCGCTCTGCAGGGCCTTGGCCAGGATCTTGTCGCGGCGCAGGCCGCCGCCGTCGTCGCTGACCTCGATGACGATGTTGCCGCCATGATGCTGCGCGGACAGGATCAGCTGGCCGGTCGGCTCCTTGCCGGCTGCAACGCGCTTGTCCGGCGTTTCGATGCCGTGGTCGAGGCTGTTGCGCACCAGGTGGGTGAGCGGGTCGATGATGCGTTCGATCAGGCTCTTGTCGAGCTCGGTGGCCTTGCCGAAGGTGACCAGGTCGATCTGCTTGCCGAGCTTGCCGGCAAGGTCGCGCACCAGGCGCGGGAAGCGCGAGAACACGTAGTCCATCGGCATCATGCGGATCGACATCACCGCTTCCTGCAGGTCGCGCGCATTGCGCTCGAGCTGGCCCATGCCGGAGAACAGGCGGTCGAACAGCACCGGGTCGAGCGCCGAGGCGGTCTGCGCCAGCATCGACTGCGTGATGACCAGTTCGCCGACCAGGTTGATGATCTGGTCGACCTTTTCGGTCGGCACGCGGATGGAGCCGGACTCCTGCGCATGCGCGGCGGCGGCAGGCTGAGCCTTGGCCTTTTCCTTTGCCGGCGCGGACGCCGCCGCCGGGGCGGCGGCCGGAGCCGGTGCCGGAGCCGGCGCTGCGGCAACGGCTGCAGTGGCTTCGGCAGCCGGCGTCGCGCCGGCTGCCTCCACGACGATCTGGTCGCCGTCGACGATGAAGCAGCACACCGCGATGATGTCGTCGGCGCTGCACTGGCTCGACAACCATACGCTCAGGTTGCCGCCCTCTTCCTGCTGGCCGGTGATCTCGCCAAGGTTGCCAAGTTCGTCGCGCAGCAGGGCCCGGTCCGCCGCCGAGACGTTGATCAGCGTCACCTTGAGGCCGCTGCCCGCGGCCGCCGGCGCAGGCGCCGCCGCTACCGGGGCCGGAGCGGGAGCCGCGGCGTGCGCGGGTGCGCCACCGGCGGCTTCGTGCGCCAGCTGTTGCAGGACGGCGCAGATACGCGCCAGCGTTCCCGGATCGGGTTCGGTACCGTTACGGTAGGCGTTGAGCTGATCTTGCAACACGTCCTTGGTTTCCAGAAAGGTGTCGATGATGGTGCGGGACAACGCGAGTTCCCGCCGCCGCGTGCGGTCGAGCAGGTTCTCCAGCAGGTGCGTGGTCTCGGTCAGGGCGGCGAAGCCGAAGGTTGCCGCGCCGCCCTTGATGGAGTGGGCCGCGCGGAAGATCGCGTTGAGCTCTTCCGCGTCGGGGGATTCGAGATCCAGCCCGAGCAGCAGCTGCTCCATTTCCACGAGGAGCTCCTCCGCTTCCTCGAAGAAGGTCTGGTAGAACTGTGTGATATCGATATCGACAGACATAACCGTCCTGGCTCACTGAAATTCGCTGCGAAGACCGCCGCCGGCATGGCGGGCGGACTTCATTGAACACTGCCCTTGCCGGCCGGGGCCGAGGCGGGGGCCTGTGCCGCCTTGCCCTGCGCCGTTGCCGGGGCCGAAGCCGCCTTTGCCGCGGCGGGCGCCGAGGCGGCCGCCAGGCCTGCCTGCATTTGCTCGCCTGCCTCGCCTGCCTTTGCCGCCACCGAGACCTCGGCGGCGCTGGCATTCTCTGCCTCGATCCGCGCCTGCGCGCGCTGGTTGAGCACCACGATGCTGATGCGTCGGTTCACCGGCGCCAGCTCGTCCTTCTTGTCCAGCGGCATGGTCGCGGCCAGGCCGATCACGCGCAGCACCTTGCCTTCGTTCATGCCGCCACCGATCAGCTCGCGCCGCGAGGCATTGGCGCGGTCCGAAGACAGCTCCCAATTGCTGTACGTGCGCTCGCCGTTCGAGTAGTTGGCCGCGTCGGTATGGCCGGACAGGCTGACCTTGTTGGGCATCTCGTTGAGCACCGGGCCGATCTCGCGCAGGATGGTGCGCATGTACGGCTCCACCGCGGCACTGCCGGTGCGGAACATCGGGCGGTTCTGCGTATCCAGGATCTGGATGCGCAGGCCTTCGCTGGTGATGTCCAGCAGCAGCTGCGGGCGGAACTGGCGCAGCACCGGATTGTTCTCGATGATCTGCTCGAGGCGGTTCTTGAGCGCGCGCAGACGCTCGCCTTCCCTGCGCTCCCTGGCCTTTTCCGTGGCGTCTTCAGGGGTCTTGCGCACTTCGGCGTCCTGCCGCGTGATGTCGAGCCCGCCGCCGGGAATCACGCTGGAGGAAAGACTGCTCTTGTTCCCCCCCGCTATCGCCACCTTCAGCGGCGTGCGGAAATACTCTGCCAGCTGCACCAGGTCCTTCGGCGTCGACGCACGCAGCAGCCATAGCACCAGGAACAGGGCCATCATCGCCGTCATGAAGTCGGCGTAGGCGATCTTCCAGCTGTGGTTACCGTGCGGCTTGGCGTGTCCGCGAGACTTGCGGACGACGATCGGGCGCATATCATGGGCGCTGCTCATCGCTGTAGCTCCTGCCGCTTAGGTGATGCTCTTGACCTCGCGGACGTGGTCGTCCAGCTCGAGGAAGGACGGGCGTTCGCTGGAGTACAGCACCTTGCGGCCAAACTCCACGGCCACCAGCGGTGCGTAGCCATTGAGCGAGGCCAGCAGCGTGACCTTGATGCACTCGTACATCTTGATGGATTCGGCCACCTGGTGCTCGACCCGCGCGGCCAGCGGCGAGACGAAGCCGTAGGCCAGCAGGATGCCGAGGAAGGTGCCGACCATGGCATGGGCGATCAGCGCGCCGAGTTCCGCCGGAGGCAGGTCGGCCGAGCCCAGCGCATGCACCACGCCCATGACGGCGGCAACGATGCCGAATGCGGGCAGGCCGTCGCCGATGCGCGCCAGCGCATGAGCGGGGACTTCTGCTTCGTGGCGGTAGGTCTCGATCTCGTGGTCCATGAGGGCCTCGATCTCGAAGGCATTCATGTTGCCGTTGACCATCATGCGCAGGTAGTCCGTGAGGAACTCCATCATCGCGGGGTCGGCGAGGATGCGCGGGTACTGGCTGAACACGCTGCTGGCGGCCGGATCCGCGATCTCCTTCTCGAGGAACAGGATGCCTTCGCGGCGGGCCTTGGACAGCAGCACGTAGAGCAGTGCCATGACTTCCATGTACAGCGCCTTGCTGTACTTGCTGCTGCGGAACAGCGTCGGCAACGCACGCATGGTGGCCTTGATGGCCTTGCCGTTGTTTGAGCTGATGAACGCACCGACAGCCGCGCCGCCGATGATGACAAACTCTGCGGGTTGATAAAGCGCGCCCATATGGCCGCCGGTCATGGCATATCCACCAAGCACCGCCACCATCACGACAACATAGCCAATTACAACTAGCACGATCGATTCCCCGTCAGTAAAACACGCGTCAGGCATGCACAAGGGCCGCTTCTCCGGGAGAGGAGGAAGGACCGCTTGCCCTGGCAAGACCCAGCAACCACGTACGCCGCCCCCGGACTCCGGGATCCGGAGCCCTGAAGCCCTGCAGTCCTATGGATTAACGACTTGAGACGGCAAGACTTGAAGACCTATTGATACGGCATTGATGATCTTCCAACGCGAATATCGACAATCCGGTGAATAAGCTTGAGTTTTCTCGCGAGTTCCCGCGATGGCCCGTGCGCGGCGTGGGTACGCTTCAGGGTGTGCCACGGGTCGTGCGCGCGAATGCCGTACCTGTGGCATCCGCGGCGCACGGCCGCAGGATTCCCGCGGGCGGGCCGGGCAGGAACCCTGCCCGGGCCGTCCGGGGATGTCTCTACCGAATCGCCTCAGTCAGGCAACGACTTGCGTGGGAGCGACGTCCTTCGGGAGCTTCTTGGCCTTGCCGGCGCGCGACGGCGGCCGGCACAGGCTGCATACGAAGTTCGCATGCGGCTCGTAGGCGTGTGTCACGAACTGGCCGCCGCAGCACGTGCAGCTGGAAAGCTGCAGCATGTTGCTCTCGAAAAACCGTACTAACGTCCATGCACGGGTGAAACTTAAGACAATTTCACTGCCGAGTAGCGAGACGTGCTCGAGATAGAGCCGATAGCTCGCCACCACCGCGCGGATGCCGGCGGTCTCGCCCTGCTGGACCATGAACTGATAGGCCGAGAAGAACAGCGAGGAATGGATGTTCGGCAACCAGGTGGTGAACCAGTCGGTCGAGAACGGGAGCATGCCCTTGGGCGGCGAGGCGCCGCGCAGCTCCTTGTAGAGGCGGATCAACCGGTCGCGCGAGAGCGTGGTCTCGGCTTCGAGCACCTGAAGACGGGCACCCAGGCCGATCAGCTCGATGGCGAGCTGGGTCTGGTTGGCGTCCTGCAGCACGCTCTTGCGGTTTGGGACTGGAGTGGCCGTGAAACTCCGGGCGGGCTGGGCCTGCAGGAGCGCGGTCAATTGAGCGACTCCACGGGCTGCCGTGCGAGCAGGATCGCAGCATGGATCTGCTGCATATCATGGCTCTTGGCCGTATGGGTGAGCGTCGACAGCAAGGCATGGTCGTCGAACCGGAAACGGCACAAGACCATGTTGGACGCTGCCAACTTGACGAGCTGGGCCGGTGTCAGCTTGGCGAGGATGTCAGCGATTTCCTTGCTGACGCCGAGCCTGAACATGGCTTCCAGATGGTTTTCGCGCACCAGGCGTTGCGCGAGCAGCAGATAGGCGAGATTGACCTCCCTGATCTCCTGGAGAACTTCACTGCTTTCCAATTTTTCCCCGCTACCAAAAACCCTTCGACCGCTTGTCCGGCGCTTACCCGCAGCCGAAGGCTGAAGGCGACCAGATCGTTTGCTTGCGTGTTCGACGGGTACTGCGTACGACTAAGGAACTGCGCTCGGTCAGACTTATCTCAAACGTTACAAGTGTTACAGAGTGTAAGTAGGACTGTGAGAGTTATATCGGCAATTGGACCAGACTGCCAATCCCCCCTTACGTTGGGGTAAGCAAATGTCGCATGAAACATACATGGGACACGAAGTTTGTAACAAGTCACAGATTCGTCATGTGATTTGCATCAAATCTGTTACTGGTTTGTAACAGAGGAAAACGTCTAAAATGCGCCGGACGCCACCCGCCGCAGGGTGCAAAATGCGCCCCCCGAGGCTTGTAGTCGCATTCCTCTATTGACGCGAAAACGCTCATTGCAGTAGTGCGCGCCGCAGCCATGCGGCCACCCGCGCAAACAGGTCGTCGGGCTCCTCGCGGAACAGATGCGGGCAGGTCTGCTCCACCTGCTCCATGACGCGCTCGGCCTCCTCGGCACTCACCGTGCCGTAGTCCATGGCCAGCGCCAGCAGCGCGCGCAGTTCGCCCAGGCGGGCGCGTGCCGCGCCCGCTCCGCGCTCGGTCTGCACCCGGTACAGGACGTCGTAGGCGCGGCTGCGCAGGCTCTCCGCCACGCGCCATGCGGGCGTCTGCATCTGCTCCTCCAGCGATCGGATATCAACCGCGGAGCCGGCCAGCTGCGACGCCAGGGGCTCGGTGAAGGCCAGGTCCGCCCCGGCGTCCTCCAGGATCTGCTCAGACCACTCCCGGGCGTGCGCGAGGCGCTCCTGGGGCGTCCATTCGTAGCGCACCGCCAGGCCGTAGCCGAAGCGCTGCGCGTCGCGCATGAGCGTGGCCATGGCGTTGGGCAGCTGCTTGTTGAAGACGCGCTTGGCCCATGCGTACTCGCCCCCCGAGAGCAGCCGCGTGACGGCGCGCTCGGTCAGCGGGCCATCGTGGTGGAGCAGGCGCGCGCGCAGGAAATCGTCATAGTCCGGCGGCGTGAATTCGTGGTCCAGCCCGGTGGAGAGCTTGACGAAGTGGTCGAACTCGGCGCGGAGCTTGGCGGCTGTCTCTGCGGACAGCGCGAGGGAGATTTCCGTTGTCATGGGGTTCAGTGCTGACGTTGGCGCAGAAAAGCGGCGCTGCCGGCAATGCCGGCAGCATCAGGCGATGCGTCGCCGCCTCGAAGAGGCCTCGCCTCAGAATGCGCTCCAGTCGCCGCTGTCCGACGTCGCCATCGCGGCGGGACGCGCAGCGCGCGCGGTGGCGGCCGGCACGGTGGCGGCCGGCGCCCCCTTCTCGTCCGCCACGGCAGGTTCTGCCTCGCTGCCGGCCGAATGGACGGGCGCCGGGGCCTTCGGTTCGATGCGCGCCGGCCGCGATACCGCCGCCGCCCTGGCGCGCGGCGCTTCCACGCGGCTGCCGGCGGCGCCTTGCACGTCGGCCAGGCGGAAGCTGGCCACCGAAGCCTGCAGGCGGGCGGCCTGGTCTTCCAGCGACCCTGCCGCGGCCGCGGCTTCCTCTACCAGCGCCGCGTTCTGCTGCGTGACTTCGTCCATCTGCGCCACGGCCTTGTTGACCTGCTCGATGCCCGAGCTCTGCTCGGCCGAGGCCGCGCTGATCTCGCCCATGATGTCCGTCACGCGCTTGACTGCCTGCACGATCTCGCCCATGGTCTTGCCAGCCTGGTCCACCAGCGCCGAGCCGTTCTCCACGCGCGCCACCGAGTCGCCGATCAGGCCCTTGATTTCCTTGGCGGCGTTGGCGCTGCGCTGCGCCAGGCTGCGCACTTCGCCAGCCACCACGGCAAAGCCGCGGCCCTGCTCGCCGGCACGCGCGGCTTCCACCGCGGCGTTCAGCGCCAGGATGTTGGTCTGGAAGGCAATGCCTTCGATCACGCCGATAATGTCGACGATCTTCTTCGAAGCATCGTTGATCTCGTCCATGGTCTGCACCACGCGGCCGACCACTTCGCCACCCTTCACCGCGGTCTCGGAAGCGTTGGCGGCGAGGCCGCTGGCCTGGCGCGCGTTGTCGGCGTTCTGGCGCACGGTGCTGGTCAGCTCTTCCATGCTCGACGCGGTCTCTTCCAGCGAGGCCGCCTGCTGCTCGGTGCGCTGCGACAGGTCGCTGTTGCCCGCGGCGATCTGGCGCGAGGCGGAAGCGATGGACTCGGCCGACTCCTTGAAGTCACGCACCGTGGCCGACAACTGCTGCTGCATCTGCTTCATGGCGTGCAGCAGGCTGGTCTTGTCGCCGCTGCGCAGCTTGACCTCGCCAGAGAAGTCGCTGCCGGCGATGCGCGCGGCAATGGCCGCGGCATAGCCGGGCTCGCCGCCAAGCTGGCGCGACAACGTGCGCGCCAGGAAGGCGCCCAGCGCCACGGAAACGGCCAGGCCGCCGAGCACCAGGCCCAGCATCCACAGGCGCGAAGCCTCATAGACGCCGCGCGCTTCCTGCATATTGGCCAGCGCGCGGTCATCGCGGCGCTTGACCATCTTGGCCATCACGTCTTCGAGCGCGCGGCTCTCCTTGATCAGGTCAGCACTTTCGCTGAACACCTGGCTCTCGAACTGGGAGGTATCGAGCGGCTGCTTGCCCACCAGCGCCACATAGGCGTTGATGCGCTGATGGTAGGCCGGCAGCAGCGTGTCCATCTGCTTGACCAAGGCCTGGCCTTCGGGCTGCGTGAACATGGAGCGCGCACCCTTCACGCGCTCTTCGAGCGCGTTCAGCGATTTTTCGATCTGATCCTTCTCGGCGGCGCGCTCGCCCATCGTCGATGCGGACAGCAGCGCGATCTGCGCGCGGCTGGAATAGAGCAGGTCGATATTGGCGCCCTGCACGCTCTTTAGCGCCTGCAGGTCGCCGTGGTAGATCTTGCCCGTCCAGTCGGCCATGCGACCCATGTTGATGACGCCGAGCAGACCCATCACAGCGCCGATGAGCGACACGACCAGAAAGCCAACGACCAGCTTGGTCGTGACGCGCAGCTGATTGAACCATTGCATGCCGACTACCTCTTTTCTCTGAATGACTTGACCAGGCGCCTTGCCTGTCCGGGCCGGCGGATGCCGGCGAGCGCAGACGGCGGGCGCTATTATTTTCTAGAACAGATGTTTTCAGACTGACTGCCTCAGCCGGAGACACTGGGCCGGTGCCGGGCGGTCTGCCTTGGCCGTCCAAGTATTGCCGGCTACTTCAATGCACTGCCTGCTACTCGCCTGCTACTCGCTTGCCCTGACTTGCCTGCACGATGCCCGGCCCCGCAGCCTGCGCACCTCAGGCTCGCGCCAGCCTATGTTCACCCGGCGCCGGCTCGTGGCGCGCACGCACGGGCCGCGCCTCCGGGCGCAGGCTGACGCGGAATGTGGCCACCGTGTCGCGCAGGCGCGCGGCCTGGTCTTCGAGCGAACCCGCCGCGGCCGCGGCCTGCTCCACCAGTGCCGCGTTCTGCTGCGTCACCTGATCCATCTGCGCCACGGCTTCGTTGACCTGTTCGATGCCCGAGCTCTGCTCGGCCGAGGCCGCGCTGATCTCGCTCATGATCCCGGTCACGCGCTCGACTGCCTGCACGATCTCGCCCATGGTCTTGCCGGCCTGGTCCACCTGCGCGGAGCCATTGGCCACGCGCGCTTCGGACTCGCCGATCAGGGTCTTGATTTCCTTGGCGGCGTTGGCGCTGCGCTGCGCGAGCCCGCGCACCTCGCCGGCCACCACGGCAAAGCCGCGGCCCTGCTCGCCGGCACGCGCGGCTTCCACCGCGGCGTTCAGGGCCAGGATGTTGGTCTGGAAGGCAATGCCTTCGATCACGCCGATGATGTCGACGATCTTCTTCGAGGCCTCGGTGATCTCGTCCATGGTCTGCACCACCCGGCCCACTGCCTCGCCGCCCTTCACCGCGGTCTCCGAGGCATTGGCCGCCAGCCCGGTGGCCTGGCGCGCGTTGTCGGCGTTCTGGCGCACGGTGCTGGTCAGCTCTTCCATGCTCGACGCGGTCTCTTCCAGCGAGGCCGCCTGCTGCTCGGTGCGCTGCGACAGGTCGCTGTTGCCCGCGGCTACCTGGCGTGTGACCGAGGAGATGCTCGACATGCCTTCCTGGATCTCGCCGACCACCGAAAGCAGGCTGCGCTGCATGGTGCGCATGGCGCGCGCCAGTGCGCCCACCTCGTCGGACGCGCGGTACTCCAGGTGCGTAGTGAGGTCGCCGGCGCCCATGCGCAGCGCGAAGTCCAGCATGTCGCGTACCGGCCGGTTCACCCGTGCCAGCAACAGCGAGCCAGCGATGAACGATGACGCCACCGCCAGCGCGAAGCCGCTCCACAGCCATGGCCGCAGCGCGCTCGCGCCAGCATCGCCCGCCAGCAGCTCGAATGCCACCAGCGCGGCCAGGAACCACACCAGCCCGGATGCCTGCGACACCAGGATGCGGCGCCTGAGGGAGAACTTGCGCAGGCTGCCGATCAGGCCGGGCAGGCCACGGCGCACCACGGCGCCGTCGCGAACCGTCAGCCGGCGGCCCTGGTCTTCGCGCAGGCGGGCATAGGCTGCCTCGGCCGCCTCGACCTGTTCGCGCTGCGGCGTGGCGCGCACGGAGGTATAGCCCACCAGCTGGCCGTCGATCACGGTCGGCGTGACCGTGGCGTTCACCCAGTAGAAATCGCCATCCTTGCGGCGGTTCTTGACGATGCCAACCCAGGAGCGGCCGGCCTGGATGGTTTGCCAGAGATCGGCAAACGCTTCGGGCGGCATGTCGGGGTGGCGCACAAGGTTATGCGCCGCGCCGAGCAGGTCCTCCGCCGCGAAGCCGCTGACCTCGATGAAGGCGCGGTTGGCGAACGTGATACGCCCCTTCAGGTCGGTCCGGGAGATGAGATAGTCGTCGGGCGAGAGCTTGTACTCGCGGTTCGTTACTGGCTGGTTGTTTCGCATGTGTGGAAAAACTGCGTGGATCGGGCTGGCGTGGATCGCTGCCGCGTCAGGCGGCCACGGCTGCTTCAAGCGCCGCGAGCTCTTCGGTGTCCAGCAGTTTCTCGATATCGACGAGGATCAGCATGCGGTTCTCGACCGAGCCGATGCCGCGGATGTACTCCGTCTCGCCGGAAAGTTGCGGCGCCTGCCGGATCTCGCCGGCGCYCAGCGTCAGCACGTCGGACACGCCGTCGACCACGATGCCGGTGGTCTGCTCGTGCAGCTMGACGATGATCACGACCGTGTACTGGTCATAGTCGATCTTGGCCTGCCGGAACTTGATGCGCAGGTCGATGATCGGCACGATGATGCCGCGCAGGTTGATCACGCCTTTCAGATACTCCGGCGCGTTGGCGATCTGCGTGACGTTCTCGTAGCCACGGATCTCCTTCACCTTGAGGATGTCGATGCCGTACTCCTCGCCACCCAGCCTGAAGGCGAGGAATTCCTCGCCTGCGCCTTCCGTCTTGATCCCGTTCTTCATTTACTGGCTCCCGCTTGCCAAGTCCGGCCCTGCGGTGCGACCAAAGCCACGGCCGGCCCGCCCGCGGGCGGGCAGCCTGGCCGAGACCCGGCGGGCGCCGAGGCACGAATATCGTTTACTGCTTAACGGCAGCCGGGGACGTGGCTGAAGGGTAACAATACCGATGCATTCACCCTACTTTGGTGGGGTCCAGCAGCGCCCCGACGGCTTCCATCAGCTGATCGGGATCGAACGGCTTGGCCAGGAAGCCGGATGCGCCGGCCTCGCGTGCCTGCTCACGCACGTGGCTGTCGACCTCGGTGGTGAGCATGAGCATGGGAATGGCGGCATAGGCGCTCGTGGCCCGCAGCGTGCGGATCAGGGTCAGGCCATCGGTGCCCGGCATGACCTGGTCGGTCACCAGCATGCCGAAGGATGCCTGCCGCGCTTGGGCCAGCGCCTCGTCGCCATCGGCGGCTTCGGTGACGACGTAGCCGCCCGCGCGCAGGCAGGCGCCGATCATGCGGCGCAGGGAGGGAGAATCGTCGACGACAAGGATATGAGGCAAAGACATGGCGGCTCCGTTGACAGCACGATGGTGAGCCCACGGGCGCGCTGCCTGGCGCGGTGGACCAGTGTTCGTTTGCCCCGGGCGGCGTGGGCCCGGCGGTCGCCGCGCGCGTTTTCGCACGCGCCGGCGACGAGGCTGAAGCAGGCGCCGCGCGCAAGCCGGCATGGCCGGTGCAAACGGCGCCCCTCTCGGGGCATATCGGCAGCGGCGGCGAAATCCGTAGGCCCGATGCGCGTGCCGGCGACCGATCATCACGGCTGGCCATCGCGCCGCGGTTGCGCCAGCGGCCATGCCCCGTCCATCAGCCCTAACCGATCGCCAGAATTGCGCTTACCCTACCTGCATGGGGTGCAGCAGCTTGTCGCTGAGCCGGCATACTACGGCGCCCGCTCCAAGCCGCGCCGCGCTCCTGGACGGCCAAGGCGAAGGCCTGCGTCACCGCGAACGGGCACCGCAAAGCCATCGGAACGTCATATGTCGAACTTGCCAGCCCCCCCGTGGAACCAGCGGGAATCTCCCGACGCGCGCCAGCCCGACAAGCTCACGGTGCTCGTGCAGGGGGCACCGGACGTGTTGCTGGCGTCCTTGCCTGACTTTGACGGTCGGCTGCAATGGCTGTCGCGGCGCCCGCGCCAGCCGGCCGATGCGCAGATCGTCATCGCCGAGCGGCAGATCGGCGCGACGCTGGCACAGCGCCTTCGTTCGCTGCGCCACCCCGAGCGGCTGGTGCTCACCGTGCTGGTCGATGGCACCGCTGCCGCGGCCACCGGCTGCGGGCCGATCGTGCCGACCACCGCGCAGGCGTTGCCGCACACCCTGGAGCTACTGGCTTCGGTGCTGTTCGCGCCGGTGCTGGGAGACGGCCCGATGCCGCTGTCGTGGCGCGATGTGCAGACGCTGGCGAGCCGCGACGCGCTCGGCCTCGCACTGCACCTGGATACCAGCAGCGAGTCCTGCATGTCCGATGCGTTGCTGATGCAGCTGGCGCGCTTCCACGGGCGCACGCGCATCGAGCCCGAGGCCCTGCTGGCCAGCATCTACCTGCCGCGCGGGTTGCCGTCGCTGGTGCAATGCAGCGAGCAGTTGCGGCGCCTGGGCGCAGTGACAGGACATCACTGCGAGACCCGCTTTGCCCTGCTGGTGCCCGAGAGCGGGTGCTTCACCCGCGTGCTGGCCCTGTTCCCGCCCGGTGGCTCGCTGCCCGAGCCGTACACGCCGCGGCGCTGAGCGGCGCTCAGCGGCACAAGCACGCAAGACACCAGCGCTGCCGCTTGGCGGTTCAGGCGCCCGCCAGCAGACCGGCGAAGCTGCCGGCGTCGAGCGGATGCGACAGCAGGTAGCCCTGCACCTCGTCGCAACCCATGGCGGCCAGGATGTCGAGCTGCGAACTCGACTCGACCCCTTCGGCCACCACGCGCATGCGCAGTTCATGCGCCAGCGCCACCATCGAGCCGACGATGGCGCGTCCTTGCGCGTCCATGTCGAGCCCGCCRATCAGGGTGCGGTCGATCTTCAGGGTGCCCACGCGCAGCCGCTTGAGGTAGCCCAGGCTGGAGTAGCCGCTGCCGAAATCGTCGAGCGCCACATGGATGCCGAGCGCCTGCAGCTCGACCAGGGTCTCGAGCGATTGCGCGATGTCCTTCATCGCGGCGGTCTCGGTGATCTCCAGCGTGACCGCCGACGGCGGGATGTCGTGCTGGTGGATCTGCTCCAGCAGGTATTGCGGGAAATCGCGGCTGGCAAAGCGCAGGCCCGAGACATTGATGGCCACCGGGACGGTCGGGATGCCGGCGTCCTGCCATTGGCGGATCTGCTTGCAGACCGTGGCGATGACCCAGTCGTCGAGCTTGTCGATCTGCCCGGACTGTTCGGCCACGGTGATGAACTCGGCCGGGTTGACCTGCCCCAGCGTGGGGTGGCGCCAGCGGCAGAGCGCCTCGGCGCCCACCACGGTGCGCTGGCGCACGTCGAACTTGGGCTGGTACTGCAGCGAGAGGCCGTCGTCCTGGATCGCCAGCCAGAGGTCGCGCCGGATCACGCGCATGCGCCGGGCGCGCTCGCCGGCCGCGGAATTGAACACGCGCACCTGGTTGGAGCCGCTTTCGCGCGCTTCGCTCAGGCTCACCCGCGCGGCCTGCATCAGGGCTTCGGAGGTCTGGGCGTCGCGCGGGTAGATGGCGATGCCGATGTTCACCCCGATCTGCATCTGCAGCCCGCGGGCGGCGACAAACTCCGCCAGCGAACCCAGCAGGCGCGAACCCAGCTCATTGGCGCGGCCCTGATGCACCAGTTCGGGCACGCCGACGGCAAACTCGTCGCGCGCCAGGCGCGCGAGGAAATCGTGTGGCTCGAGCGCGGCCTGCGCCAGGGCGCCGGCATCCTGGGCCAGGATATCGTCAGCCCGTACCTCGAAGACTTCGTCGACTTCGCGGAAATCGGCGATATGCACCAGCAGCACGGCGCAGCCGGTCTCTTCCAGCCGCGCCTGCGCGATCGACTGGTCGAGCCAGCGCGCAAACGCGGCGCGGTCCGGCAGGTCGGTGCTGACGCTGTACTCGCCGACCGTGCCCTGTCCGCGCGCGGTCGTGCGCACGGTCAGGCGGCCCGGGATGYGGCCCCGGCGGCGCACCGGCATGGCGCCGCCGCTGGACGTGCCCACGGGCGGTTCGTCCGGCATGTCCTCCAGCCCGCCGGCATCGGGCGCGCCGTAGCCATTGGCGCTGGCGAGCCGCCAGCCGCGCAGGTTGGCGCGGCGCAGCCAGAAGAAACCGAGCGGCAACGCCAGCAGCGCGCCCATGGCCAGCCAGGCTGGCTGCATGACGATGCCCGCATCGCCGCACAGGGCGGTGCGGCGCGACGTGTCGCTGCACAAGGTGCTCAGGCGGGCCCCCGCGGCCACCACCACGCCGGCGCCGGCCAGCATGCCCAGCAACGCTCCGGCCCGCAGCATCGGCAGCTTGCGGCGCAGCCAGGGAACCGCCAGCGTCAGCGCGGCGGTCACGGCCAGGGCCGCCGCGGTCTGCGACACCTCGCGCGTCACGCGCAGGCTGCCGGAACCCAGGGCGACCCATAGCGGCAGGCCCACGGAGGCAGGCGACAGCAGCAGGAACGCCCAATGCAGCGTCCTGGCGGGGCCGCGCGCCAGCTCCCGGTCCGGCTTGGCTGGGCGAATGCCCAATCCGACCGCGAGGCCGGAGAGGGCAGCGAGCAGCAGAAGGCTAGCACTCATGTCAATAAGCAAGCTGCGCAAAAATTGGGGGCGAAAATGGCGCGACGAAGAGATCTACGCGGGCGCGAGACCCGCATCATCGCATCACGCGGCCTTCCCCGAAAAGGAAAACGGCTGCAAGCGCACCGCCATGGCTCAGAACGCGCTCCAGTCGTCGCCGCCGGCGCCGGCCCCGAGGGCCTGCGGACGCACCATCGGCGCCACGCGCTGGACCGCCTTGCGCTGTCGCGCAGGCGTGGCAGGCTGGCGCCGGGGCGCGGCTGCCGCAGTCACCGGAACACGCGCAACCGGCGCGCTTGCCCGCGCCACGGACGCCGCGGCGGCCTGGCCGCCGGAGAGCCGGAACACGGACACCACGCCGTCGAGCTTCTGCGCCTGCTCTTCCAGCGCACCCGCCGCGGCCGCTGCCTGCTCGACCAGCGCGGCATTCTGCTGCGTGACCTCGTCCATCTGCGTGACCGCCTGGTTGACCTGCTCGATGCCGCTGGTCTGCTCCTGCGACGCCGCGCTGATCTCGTTCATGATGTCGGTGACGCGCTTGACCGCGTCGACGATCTCGCCCATGGTCTGGCCGGCTTCCGCCACCAGCCGCGTGCCACTTTCGACGCGCTGGCCGGACTCGCTGATCAGGGCCTCGATTTCCTTCGCGGCGGCGGCAGAGCGCTGCGCCAGGCTGCGCACCTCGCCTGCCACCACGGCGAACCCGCGGCCCTGCTCGCCGGCGCGCGCGGCTTCCACCGCGGCATTGAGCGCCAGGATATTGGTCTGGAAGGCAATGCCCTCGATCACGCCGATGATCTCCACCACCTTGCGCGACGAGCCGCTGATCTCGTTCATGGTATCGACCACGCGGCCCACCACGTTGCCGCCCTTGAGGGCGATCTGCGAAGCGTCGCCGGCCAGCACGCCGGCCTGGCGCGCGTTGTCGGCATTCTGGCGCACCACCGTGGTCAGCTCTTCCATGCTGGCGGCGGTCTGCTCCAGCGAGGAGGCCTGCTCCTCGGTGCGCTGGGACAGGTCGAGGTTGCCGGTGGCGATCTGCTTGGTGGCCGAAGCGATCGAATCGGTGCCGCCGCGCACCTGCGACACGATATTCGACAGGCTGTCCTGCATGGCGGACAGCGCCTGCATCATGCGTCCGACTTCGTTGCGCGACACATTGACGATGCGCGAAGTCAGGTCGCCGGCGGCGATGCGTTCGAACACCGACAGCGCCTCCTCCACCGGCCGCACGATGGCCCGGTGCAGGGCCGCCGTGCAAAGCGCGGCCACCAGCAGGCCGGCCACGACCAGCGCGAACGACAGCATGCGCACGCGCTCGAAGCGGGTCTGCGAGACATTGAAGTTGGACTCGCCGGTGCGGATCTGGTACCCCTGCAGGGCTTCATAGGCCGTTGCCATGCTGCGCTGCATATCCGGCAGTTCCTTCTTGGCGATCGTCAGCGCCTGCTCCGCGTTGTTCTCCAGCAGCGCCTTCTGCAGGGGCTTGATGCCCTTTTCCATGAAATCGCGGCGCTTGCGCTCCAGATCATCCGCCAGCGTTTTTTCCTCCGCGCTCTGCGGCAGGCTGGCATAACGCTTCCAGGCAGCTTCGGCGCTGTCGATGAAGACCATCGAGCGGTCCACCGCCACCTTGCCGTCGCCGGGTTCGCCCGGCATCACGCCACGGTCCAGCGCCAGGCGCATGCGGGTGGTGCCAAGCATGGTCTCGCTCAGTGCCTGCGCCGAGGCCAGCTGGTTACCGTAGGTCTCCTGGAGTGCGTCATTGCTGTGCGACATACCGTACAGGCCGGCCGCGCCGACGAGCACGAGCAGTAGCGACAGCACGGCCATTGCGCCGCGCAGCAAGGTTTTGATCTGGATATTGTTATGGAAAGACATGAAGCACCCGATACGGTAAGGAACGCGCGGGGCCTCCTCCGGCCCCGGCCCGGCGGATCGACACCCCTGCGACCCGCTCAGGGCAGATAACGGCGAGCCCGCGAGAATCCTTGAGCAAGGTGCCGTGCGCGGCACGCGGCTCAGCCGCCCCCTCCCGTTTCGACCTGGAACGCCTCGCCTGTGGCAAAAAATGCCCCGCCGGCCAGATAGTGTATCGAACGGCACTCGCTATCCGGAAAATGCCATCGGCCGTTGGAAAATACGGCGGAGTCGGCCCAGGCAGCAACCACCTCGGCAATAAACAAGTCATGGCGCGCGGCATTATGCGGCTCGGGAATCACCCGGCATTCAAGCCATGCCAGGCATCCCGCCAGCAGCGGCGCGGCAATTTCCCGGGCAGGAAATGTCGCCAGGCCTGCGGCCGCGAACTTGTCGGCCTCGCGGCCGGAGTGCGAACCGACCTCCAGCGTGGCGGCGGCCTGCGGCCGCGCCGGAATGTTCAGGGCGAACTCGCCGGACGCGTCCACCAGTTCGCGCGTGAGGGTGCGCGCATCGATGACGACTGCCACCTTGGGCGGCTGGAAATCGAGCGGCATGGCCCAGGAGGCGGCCATCACGTTGCGCCTGGCGCCGTGCGCACTGGTCACCAGCGTCACGGGCCCGTGGTTCAGCAGGCGGTAGGCCTTGGCCAGTTCCACGGGGACAAGGCGTGCGGGGATGTTGGCTGCGGTGTCGGTGAGATCGGATGACATGGCAATGATGATGCGCGGGAGAGCCTGATTTGCAATGAGGCCGCTATTGTTGCAGCAAACGCACTCGCCGGCGTGCGCCAATACGCCGGCGAGGGTTATTTCCGATTGCCCGGCAAAACAATGCAAATGGCCGGCGCGTGGATTTTCCGGCCGCGCAGCGCGACCGCGACAAATCCCGGGTGCACGGTGACCTGCGATTCGCACGGAAGTTCATTAATTGGGCTTCGGCATCGATTTATCAGAATTCTCTTTTCCGCCGGCACGGGCATATGCAGAATCGCCGGGCGCCGTTATAATCGTCTCACTCTCACCCGCTAACCCAGTAAATCGAGGCTCGTAATGGCGACTTATCAGGAAATTGTTCAAAAAATCAGCGAACTCCAAAAGCAGGCCGAGGAAATCAAGGCGCGCGAGCAGGCTTCCGTCATCGCCGATATTCGCGAGAAAATTGAGCAATATGGACTGACCGCCGACGACCTCGGCTTCGGTACCAAGCCGGCCGCCAGCAAGAAGGCCACCCGCAAGGTGCCGGTACGCTACCGCGACAGCGCGGGCAATACCTGGACCGGCCGTGGCAAGCGTCCGGGCTGGCTGACGCAGGCGCTGGCCGCCGGCAAGAATATCGACGACTTCCTGATCGGCTGAGATCGGCTGAGATCGGGGTTTTCCTCGCGCGAAGTAAAACGGCCGGGCTAATGCCCGGCCGTTTTACTTGCTGCCTGAGCAGCGCCAGACCGCTCAGCCGGCGAAACCCAGCGGGTTCATGGACTGCCAGCGCCACGAATCCACGCACATGCGGTCGAGATCGTGCCTGGCGCGCCAGCCGATCAGCGACTGCGCCAGCGCCGGATCCGCATAGCACGCGGCGATATCGCCGGGCCGGCGCGCGACGATCTCGTACGGCACCGGACGCCCGCTGGCGCGCTGGTAGGCCGCCACGACTTCCAGCACGCTGTAGCCCCGGCCGGTACCCAGGTTGACGGTCAGGCACTGCTGCTTGTCGCGCAGGTAGACCAGCGCGGCAAGGTGGCCGTCCGCGAGGTCGCTGACGTGGATGTAGTCCCGCACGCCGGTGCCGTCGCCGGTCTGATAATCGCCGCCATAGACCATCAGCTTCTCGCGTCGGCCGCCGGCCACCTGCGCTACATAAGGCATCAGGTTATTGGGCACGCCACCCGGGTCTTCGCCGATCAGCCCGCTTTCATGCGCACCCACCGGATTGAAATAGCGCAGGTAAGCGATGCGCCATGCCGGGTCGGCGCGCTCCAGGTCGCGCAGGATCTGTTCGCTCATCAGTTTGGTCTGGCCGTAGGGATTGGTGGCCGAGAGCGGGAAGTCCTCGAGGATCGGCACCGTGTGCGGATTGCCATAAACCGTGGCGGACGAGCTGAACACGAGCTGCTTCACGCCGGCCGCGTTCATCGCCGAGCACAGCGTGAGCAGGCCATTGAGATTATTGTCGTAATAATCGAGCGGCTTGCTGACCGATTCCCCCACGGCCTTGAGCGCCGCGAAATGAATCGCCCCCGAGATCCGGTGTTCCGTGAACAAGCGGTCCAGCAGGGCGCGGTCGCGCACGTCGCCTTCCACAAAATGCGGGCGCTGGCCGGTAATCTGCGCCAGCCGCTCGACCACGACGCGATTGCTGTTGCAGAGATTATCCAGGCCGATCACGTGATAGCCGGCCTCGAGCAAGGCAACCCAGGTGTGCGAGGCGATATAACCGGTGGCTCCCGTGAGCAGCAGTGTTTCAGACATGGCGATTCATCGATAAGGTTATGAAAGTGGCTAAAAAGGCGCTGCAGTGGCTCCGGTCGTGCCCGTCGCGCACAAGCTGCCCCGGAAGCCGGACCAAGGCCGGGCCGGCGCCTCGGAAGTGACGGCTAAGCATATCAGGCCAAGTCCGGCGCGCCCGGGGCGGTGGCAGGATTTTGTGCGGGCACAAGGCCGGCACGAGCCTGCCAGGCCTCGAAAGCGGTGCGCAGGCGCCAGCCCGATTCCAGGTCACGCATGCCCAGGCGCTGGGCGACCTCGGCGGGACTCGCGCCGGCCTCGAAGTGCAGCGCGCAGCAGGTATTGCGCAGCGTCTGCGGCGAAGCCCGTTCGCTGCGCTCCGCCAGCACGCCGGCCTCGTCGAGCAGGATCTCCACGCGGCGGTATAGCGAAGCCGCGTGCAGGGGCCGGCCGCTGGGCATTGCCGGGAATACCAGGTCGCCGTGCGTGCCAGAGGCCGCGCGGGTTTCCAGCCACGCCAGCACCGCCGCCCGGGCGAAGGGGAAGACCGGCGCCGCATAGGCGCGCCCGTTGTCGGCGCGCACCAGGCGCAGGACAGAGACATCCGCCTCGATGCTGTCGGTGCGCAGCATGCGCGCTTCGCCGACCTTCAGGCCAGCGCCCAGCAGCACCGCCACCAGCGCGGCGTCGCGCGCGCGTTTCCACTGGGTGGGCGAAGGCATACCGCTGTCCTTGCCGTCCTTGCCATCCGTCAACGGCGACGCGGCCGCCGGAGCAAGCACGCGGGCGATCAGGATGTCCCGCTCGGCGGGCAGCAGGAAGGCCGTGGGATCGTTCTCGCCTTCGGCGAGATGTGCGCGCACGGCCTGGCTGGCGGGGTTGTGCAAGCCATCCTGGAGTTGCGACAGGTGATGGAACACGCGCTCGATGAGGCGCGCGTAGCGGTAGCGGTGGTGCTTGTGCAGGTCCTGCTCGTCCAGGAAGGCGCCGATCTGCTCGGCGGACCAGGCCAGCGGCGCCACGCCGCGCTCGCCCGACCAGCGCAGCAGCTTGCCCCACATGGACCGGTAGACCACGGCGGTGCCCTGGCGAAAGCCGTGGCGGGCAAGCCAGCCGTCGAAGGCGCGCTCCGGCTGGTTGCGCCAGGCGTCGAGGTCCGCATCGAAGAGGGCGGAAGTCAGCCCGTCGGCGCTCATGTTGGTCTTCACGCGCGCTCCTGCGTTGGTTGYGGCAATGGCCGTATTGTAGACAAATCGCCACAAAAGACCGAGCCCCGCGGCGCCCGCAAGCGCGCATCAAGCGCAGCGCACGACGCCTGCGGCGGGCATTTGAGCGGCACTGCCACCGCGCCTTGTTGCATTTGCGCGCCCGGGCTGCTACCTTTCACTGCATTGCTATGCAACTGGTTGCATAGCAAGCTTGCAGACAACGCTGAAGAACGATGCCGAGGCGCCGCGCGCGCCCTTGGCCAACCCGGAGAAGACACCGTGAACCAAGCAGCCCTGAGCACAGCGGCGCAAGCCTCGCTGGCCACCTGGCATCGGATGATCGCCACCCATTCGATGGCCGAGCTGGACAGCATCGTCGCCGACGATGTCGTGTTTCATTCGCCGGTGGCGCACACGCCCTACCCGGGACGCGTCGCGCTGCGCATGGTGCTGGAGACCGTGAACCAGGTCTTCCAGGACTTCCGCTACCACCGCTGCTTCGTCAGCGACGACGGCCACAGCGTGGTGCTGGAGTTCAGCGCCAAGGTGGACGGCAAGTCCGTCAAGGCCATCGACATGATCCGTTTCAACGCGGACGGCAAGATCGACGACTTCGAAGTCATGGTGCGCCCCAAGAGCGGCCTCGACGCGCTTGCCGCCGCCATGGGCGCGCGCCTGGCCAGCCAGAAGGCAGCCCTGCAAGGCGCCTGACGCGCCGGACCCGCGCCGCTTGCCGCCGCATTCCTTCAATTCCGGATTCTTTCCGCTCCGCTCCACTGACCTAACCTTGCGCTGATCGCCATGTCCCTTCCCGCCATCCTCCAGAACCGCCTTTCCCTGCCGGTGGTGTGCTCGCCGCTGTTCATCATCTCCAACCCCGACCTGGTCATCGCCCAGTGCAAGGCCGGCGTGGTGGGCTCCTTCCCCGCGCTGAACGCACGCCCGGGCCCGGTGCTCAACGACTGGCTGGACCGCATCACCACCGAACTGGCCGAGCATGACGCCAGGCACCCCGACCGGCCGTCGGCACCGTTCGCGGTCAACCAGATCGTGCACAAGTCGAACGACCGCCTGGACCACGACCTGGAACTGTGCGTGCGCTACAAGGTGCCCATCGTCATCACCTCGCTGGGCGCGCGCAAGGAAGTCAACGACGCCGTGCATTCCTATGGCGGCATCGTGCTGCATGACATCATCAACAACGCTTTCGCGCGCAAGGCYRTCGAGAAAGGSGCSGACGGCCTGATYSCSGTGGCRGCCGGSGCCGGCGGCCATGCCGGCGYCMTSTCGCCSTTCGCWCTGSTGCAKGAGATCCGCRMSTGGTTCGACGGCCCGSTGSYSCTGTCGGGCGCCATCGCCAGCGGCGACGGCATCCTCGCGGCGCAGGCCGCGGGCGCGGACCTGGCCTACGTGGGCTCGGCCTTCATCGCCACCGAGGAAGCCAACGCGCAGTCCGGCTACAAGCAGATGATCGTGGACAGCAGCGCGTCCGACATCGTCTACTCGAACCTGTTCACCGGCGTGCATGGCAACTACCTGCGCCAGAGCATCGTCAATGCGGGGCTCGATCCGGAAGGCCTGCCGCAATCGGATCCGTCCAAGATGAACTTCGGTTCGGGCAGCGCCAAGGCATGGAAGGACATCTGGGGCGCCGGCCAGGGCGTGGGCGCGATCAAGCGCGTGGTGCCTGCCGCCGAGCTGGTGCGCCGCTTCGCCGAGGAATACGCGCTCGCGCGCCGCCGGCTCGGCCTGGCCCCGCAAACGGCGCCCGCCACGACCGCGGCCGACCTGGCCTGATCCGTTGTCACCGCGCGGCCCCGGCGCCTTGCGCGCCGGGCCGCGCGCGCCCTCTCAGGCCGCGCCGCCCTGCTCCAGCAGCGGCAGCAGTTCCTCGGCCCACTCCACCCAGCCCTCTTCGTAGCGGATGCCACGCTTGAGCAGCGCATGCTGCAACTGCTGCGCGCGCGTCGGCTCGGCGTCGGAAAAGTCGCGCGCTTCGATCTTGCGATAAGTGTCCAGGCGCTCGCGGTGCAAGCCGATCAGGCGCGCCATTTCAGGCGCCAGCCCAAGCGGGCCGATCACCGCGTCCGCCCGCAGCTTCACCAGGACCTCGTCGCGCTGGTCGAGCCCGGCGGTTGGCGCCAGCACCCAGCGCGCCAGTTCGTCGCGCCCCGGCGGCAGCACGAAATACACCTTCTTGCGGTTGCGCGCGTCGCCCTCGCCTTCCTCCGCGGCGATCCAGCCGCTTTCCGCCATGCGGCCCAGCTCGCGGTAGATCTGCTGGTGCGTGGCATGCCAGAAATAGCCGATCGAACGGTCGAAACGGCGTGCCAGCTCGTAGCCGGAGGACGGCTTTTCCAGCAGGGAAGTCAGGAGTGCGTGCTGAACGGACATGCAAGAAGGCGTGACGTGGAGGCGGTCCGGCAATATGAAGCCGGCGAGCCGCATGGCCGGGATGGCGAGCGCGTATGGTAGCGCATAGCCGCTCGCGCGCAGACTCCGCCGCCGGCCGCCGGGCCGGATCGATGCCAGCCAGCCTCAATGCCGCGCAATCCAGGCCGTTAATTGCATGGCCTATGACAAATTGAAGCAAAGATCGGACCAGAGTTAAATAATGCGAAATGGCATTTTCCGATCGACTGCAATACATTTGCAGACATAGTCATCTTTTGCATGCCTGGGACCGCTATTCGGCCGCGGCGCATGGCATGCGAATCCATCGATCAGGAGTGGTCCATGCAAGGACAAGCAGATTTCGCCGAAGACCGGGATGTCCCGTGGGAAGCCGACGCCGCCAGGCCGGCGGCACAGCCTCCACCGGCAGCATCCACACCCGTGTACTACCGCCTGCCGGATACGCCCGAAGGCCACCACATCAAGGAATATGCCAGCGGCTTGCGGCAGCTGGTGCGCTTTGTCGGCGTTGAAGAACAGGTCGTCAAATACAGCCTCGTCTGAGATACAGCCTCATCTGGGGCATGCGTCCCTGACGCTCTTCTGTTGTTTGTTGTCTCCTCCTGCCCAGATCATGGGCCGGAATTAAGCCCGCGCTGCCCGCGGGCTTTTTTTCGTCCTGCTGCCGGGCATCGGGCGCGCACAAATGACAAACCCGCGGCGGGGACTGTTGTCCCCGACCGCGGGCTGGACAAACGGCAGGACAGCTGGCGGATCAGTCCACCGTCGCGCCGGAAGCCTTCACCACCTTGGCCCACTTGGCGGTCTCGGCGCTCATGAACGCGGCCAGTTGCGCCGGCTTCTCCGGATGCGGCTCCGCACCCTGGTCCGCCATCTGCTTCTTCACTTCCGGCATCGCCAGGATCTTCACCACTTCGGCGTTGAGGCGGTCGACGATCGGTTGCGGCGTGCCGGCCGTGGCGTACAGCGCAAACCAGGAAGTGGCTTCATAGCCCGGCACCCCGGATTCGGCCACGGTCGGCACGTTCGGCAGGGCCGGCGAGCGCTTGGCCGAGGTCACGGCGATGGCGCGCAGCTTGCCAGCCTTCACGTGCGGGTACGACGACGGCATGTTGTCGAACATCAGGCCGATCTGGTTGCCCAGCAGGTCGTTGACCGCGGGGGCGCTGCCCTTGTACGGCACGTGCTGGATGTGCAGGTTGGTCATCGAGTTGAACAGCTCGCCCGACAGGTGCATCGACGAACCGCTGCCCGACGAACCGTACGACAGCTTGTCCGGGTTGGCCTTGACGTAGGCGATCAGTTCCTTGATGTTGTTGACCGGCACCTTGGGATTGACCACCACGAGGTTCGGCACCATGGCCACGCGCGAGATCGGCGCGAAATTCTTGACCGGGTCGTACGGCAGCTTGGAGTACAGCGACTGGTTGATGGCGTGGGTACCGATGGTGCCCATGAACAGCGTGTAGCCGTCGCCAGGCGCCTTGGCCGCCAGCGATGCGCCGATATTGCCGCCAGCGCCCGGACGGTTGTCGATCACCACGGGCTGGCCGAGCGCCTTGCCCAGTTGCAGGCCGACGATGCGGGCCAGGATGTCGGTGGTACCGCCTGCCGAGAACGGCACGATCAGGGTGATCGGCTTGGTCGGGTAGGTGCCTTGGGCGAAGGCGCTGCCGGTCACGCCGGCGAAGGTCGCTGCCAGCGCCACGCCAGCAGCCAGCAGGCGCCGGCGCGTATTGGCGTGCGGGGTGCGTGCTTGGGAATCGGATTTCATGTTTGCTCCAGGATAAATCGCTTATCGGCCCGCGCTCGTGGCCCGGGCCGTCATTTTAGTTATTGACTGATGAACTGCTTCGGCGTGATGACGCCGCGGCACCTTGGCCGCGCCCACGCCCCGGGCTTACACGGGGGCGACGCCAAGCGTGGTGCCACCACAAACGTAGAGTACCTGGCCGGTCACGAACCCGTTCTCCGGCGAGAGGAAGAACATCGAAGCGCGCGCGACGTCTTCCGGCGTGCCCATGCGCTTGACCGCGATGCTGGCCAGGATGCGCTTGGTCTGCTCGCTGCCGTCCGGGTTGCTGTTGCGAAACAGCTCGGTGGCGATCGGGCCCGGCGCCACGGCGTTGACGGTGATGCCGTCGCCGCCCAGTTCCATGGCCAGCGTGCGGGTCATGCCGATCAGGCCGGCCTTGGTGGCGGAATACACCACGCGCTCGGGCTTGCCCAGCGCGGCACGCGACGCCATGTTGACGATGCGGCCGAAACCCGCCGCGCGCATCGCGGGCAGGCAGGCCTGGGTCAGCAGCATGGTGGCCTGCAGGTGCAGCCCGACCACGTAGTTGAGGTCTTCGACGCGGGCGGTGTCGGCAGTGCCGGGGCGCGTGGCGCCGGCATTGTTGACCAGCCGCGTGACGGCGAAGCGCGAGACCACCTGCTCGGCCACGGCGCGGGTCGCGGCGGCGTCGGTCAGGTCAGCCTGGAAGAAGGTCATGTTCGGGTGGGACCAGGCGGGGGCGACATAGTCGACATTGACCACCTGGGTCACGCCGTCGGCCAGCAGCATCTCGCTGATGGCGCGGCCGATACCGGAACTTGCGCCGGTAACGAGCGTGGCAACGGGAAGAGACATCGTTTGCTCCGACCGGCGCAAACCTGCGCCGGGTCATGCCAAAAGGGGATGCGACGAGAGCCGGCGAGCCAGTCGGCCCTGTCGCATTGCTTCTTGCGTTGGGAAACGTCATCAGCCTGTACATCCAGCCCAGGCTGGCGGTAGGACGGTGTTCTTTAGCGCCGCGCGCCCGCGGACCGGAGTCCGCGGGGTTCTTTAGCGCCGCGCGCCCGCGGACCGGAGTCCGCGGG
>NZ_JBFTND010000071.1:0-31458 GCF_056397305.1 Cupriavidus sp. 05N40 | reverse complement strand
TTCGAGCTGCCCTTCGGCGTGGCCGGCTATTTCCGCATCAACGGCCGGGACGTGCTGGTGCCGATGGCGGTGGAAGAGCCGTCGGTGATTGCCGCGGCGTCCTACATGGCAAAGCTCGCCCGCGAATGCGGCGGCTTCGAGACTTCCAGCACCGGTCCGCTCATGCGGGCGCAGGTGCAGGTCCTCGGCATCACCGATCCCTACGGCGCCCGGCAGGCACTGCTCAGGCATCGGGACGCGATCCTCGAAGTGGCCAACAGCCGCGACAAGGTGCTGATCGGCCTCGGCGGCGGCTGCAAGGACATCGAGGTCCACGTCTTCCCCGACACCCCGCGGGGCGCGATGATCGTGATGCACCTGATCGTGGACGTGCGCGACGCCATGGGCGCCAATACCGTGAATACCATGGCCGAAGCCGTATCGCCGCTGGTGGAGACGATCACGGGCGGCTCCGTGCGGCTGCGCATCCTCTCCAACCTGGCCGACCTCCGGCTGGCGCGCGGCCGGGTGCGGCTGACGCCAGAGGTGCTCGCCACGAAGGAGCGCAGCGGCGCCGAGATCATCGAAGGCGTGATCGACGCCTGCACCTTCGCCGCCATCGACCCCTACCGGGCCGCCACGCACAACAAGGGGATCATGAACGGCATCGATCCCGTGATCGTGGCCACCGGCAACGACTGGCGCGCGGTCGAGGCCGGCGCCCATGCCTACGCCTGCCGCGGCGGCCGCTACACGTCCCTGACGCACTGGGAGAAAGACACGGCCGGCGCCCTGGTCGGCACGATCGAGATGCCGATGCCGGTGGGACTGGTCGGCGGCGCCACCAGGACGCATCCCCTCGCGCGCCTGGCCCTGAAGATCCTTGGCGCGCGCTCAGCCCAGGAACTGGGCGAGACCGCCGTCGCGGTGGGCCTGGCGCAAAATCTCGGCGCGCTGCGGGCGCTCGCCACCGAAGGCATCCAGCGCGGCCACATGGCCCTGCACGCACGCAATATCGCGCTGGTGGCGGGCGCGGTCGGCGCGGAGGCAGACAGCATCGCCAAGCGGATGGCCGACGAAAAAGACGTGCGCACCGACCGGGCCGTCGCGCTGCTGGCCGAACTGAGGGGCAGGTAAGCGCGCGGCAGGCGGGCCGGCATCCACCCCGATATGGCCCGATGTGGCCCGATGTGGCTCGATACGGCCCGCACCGGACCAGGGGACAAACAATAAACAGAGCTGCCAGCGACGCGCCAGCGCGCCTCGGTGCCAGCCATATTCCGGAGACAAGCCAATGAACAAACAGGAAGCGGCGCCGGCGCGGCGCCTGGTCGAAGTCTGGGGCGATACCGCCGATACCCGCCACCTTGCGTGGTCGATCGCGATCGGAGCGGTGGTCAGCCTGACCGGGTTCCTGATCGCAAGCCGCATTCTCGCCGGGCTGGTCCGATCGCCGGAACTGGCGCGCGCCTATGCCATGCTGGCCGGCCTTGCCGGTTGCCTGCTGGCGGGCGTCATCTGCGCGCTGGTGTTCCGGCCGAAACGCGAAGTGATCGAGGACGCGGCGGGCGGACCCGGCGCAGCGCACGCCCCGGCCTGGCGCGAGGAAGTGCTCGACAAGCTCGAGGAAGAAACCGGCGGCCTCGGCTCGGTCGCGGACCTGCCGCCGGCCGTGGTGCAGGAACTGAAGGAACTGCAACTCTACGAGCTCTTCGCCTCGCGCGAACGCCGCGCCACGGCCCCGCACGCCGCGCAGGACAGCACCGCGCCCGCCCGGCCCGTCAGTGCGCGTTCCACACTGGCCTGACCCCCCGCCCAAGGACATCGAAGGTTCATCATGATCGAATCCGCACTTCTTACCCACATCCTCATTGCCACCGGCATGGGACTGGCAGGCGCCATCGTCTTCGCCGCGATCGGCCTGATCTCAGGCACCGACGAGACCACCACGCTGGCACCGCTGACGCTGCTGGTCGTGCTGCTGGGCGTGCCGCCCGAGGGCGTGTTTACGTTCTTCCTTGCCGGCGCCGTCGCAAAGCACATGACCCATGCCATCCCGACCGCGCTGCTCGGCATCCCCGGCGACACCATGGCCACGCCGCTGCTGCAGGATGCCAACCACCTGCGCAACCTCGGCGTGCCACACATCGCGCTGCGCAAGATGATCTCGGGCGCCATCATCGCGGCCTTTATCGCGGTGCCGCTGGCGGTGCTGTTCGCCGTCCTGCTCGCGCCGTTCGGCGCGGCCATCACCAAGGCCGCGCCATGGATCTTCGTGGCCGCCGCGGCGGTCATCGCCTACAGCTCCGCCGGCCGGTGGGCCTCCGTCGCGACGCTGGTTCCCTTCGTCGTCGTCATCGTGGCGCTGCAGACGCTGACCGCGAAATTCGGCGTCAAGCTGAGCATCAGCTACTTCCTGGGCATCGCGATCGGCCCGCTCGTCGCCGATCTCTTCTCGGTCATCTCTCCGGTGGACCGGCCGCGCATGCAGCGCGACCGCGTGCGCACCTTCGCCCTCGCGCCCGATGTCAAGGGATGGTCCGGCTATTTCCCGAATCCGCTCAAGGTACTGGACCGCAGCCAGGTGAAATGGACCGTGGCCACGGCCACCGTGTCCAGCGCGACGTTCGTCTTCAGCCCCGTGGCCATGACGGTGGTGCTGGGAGAACTCGTGGGCGCAAGGATCAGGCACGCCTATCACCGGCTGACCACCGTGCTCAGCGCCCGCAACGGCGTGACGGAAGCCACCTACATCGCCGAGGCCCTGATTCCCCTCATCGCCTTTGGCCTGCCGCTCAGCCCTGTTGCCGCCGGCCCTGCCGCACCGCTGTTCAATGCGCCCCCGGTGTATACCGTGGATGCAGGCTCCGGCCAGACGCACAACTTGCACAACCTCCTGAGCCACGGGGAATTCCTCGGCTATGGCTTGCTCGCCGTCCTGCTCGCCGCGCTGGTGTCCTACCCGTTCGCCATGAACCATGCCCGCCGCGCCGCCCTGTTCGTCTCGCGCAAGGTGTCGCACGAAGCCATCATCGCCACCTTCGTCGGCCTGATCCTGGTGATCAGCGTGTGGGAAGGCCAGTTCCTCGGCCTGCTGGTCATCCTGACCATGGGACTGCTGGGCGGGCTGCTCTCCAGGGCGATCGGATTCAACACCGGCGTGCAGTTCATGGGCTACTACACCGCCGTGCTGACCGTGCCCGCCTTGCTCAAGCTGATCGGCTAGGACAGGGGTGAAGGGAGCGAATCCCCCTTCACTCCACCTTGATCCCTCCCTTCTTCACCACCGCGCCCCACCGGACCGACTCTTCCCTGATGAATCCCTGGAACTGCTCGGGGGTTCCTCCCACCGGGTCGATGCCGTATTCGATCAGGCGCGCCTTCACGTCGGGCTGGTGCAGCACGGCATCCATGTCGCCGGACAGTTTCGCCAGCACGTCCTTCGGCGTCTTCGCCGGCGCGATCAGGCCGATCCAGCTGCTGGCGGTCACCGCCGGATAGCCGGCCTCGGCCATGGTCGGCACGTCGGGCGCGGCGCTCCAGCGCGTCGGGCTGGTGATAGCCAGGGCCTTGAGCTTGCCGGCCTTGACCTGCGGCATCATGGTCTGCACCGAGTCGAAGATCATCGCCACCTGGCCGGAAAACAGGTCCGGCAAGGCCGGCGAGACACCCTTGTAGGGCACGTGCGTCATCTTCATGCCCACGGCCTGCGAGAACAGCTCGCCCGCGAGGTGCGCGCCCGAGCCATTGCCGCTGGAGGCGAAGGTCATCTTGTCGGGATGCGCCTTGCCCCAGCTGACGAGCTCCTTCACGCTGCCGGGCGGCAGCTGCGCGCTGGAGACCAGCAGCAGCGGGATGCGGCCGATCTGGCTCACGCCGGTCAGGTCCCTGACCGGGTCGTAGGTCATCTTGGGATACAGGCTGGGATTGATGGCGTGGGCGGCCACCACCACCAGCAGCGAGTAGCCGTCCGGCGCGGACTTGGCGACATTGTCGGAGCCGATCATGCCGTTGGCGCCGGGGCGGTTTTCCACCACCACCGGCTGGCCGATGCGTTCGGCCAGCTTCTGCATGACCAGCCGCGTCACCGCGTCGGACACGCCACCCGGGGTGTAGGGCACCACCACCCGCACGGGCTTGGCCGGGTAAGGCGCATCGGCCTGCGCCGCGCCGGAAATGCCGCAAGCCAGCGCTGCCGCGAGCAGGCAGGCTTGCAGCCACTGGCTGCGGCCCCGGTTCGTCTTCGTCTTGTTCATGTCTCCTCCGTCAGGATAGGGCCGGCGCCTTGGACATCGGGTGGCTGGCGGCCGGTGTTATGCAATGGCAGCCCCGGGTCTACGCCCAGCCCTGCGGCACCGTCAGCGGAAAATCGAGCAGCATCTGCGCATAGCTCTTGCCGAGCGGGTCCGAGCGCAGGCTGGCCACGCCGCCGCCGCCCAGCGCGCGGTGCATCAGGAAGTTGAGCGCATGCAGGCCCGGCACCTCGAAGCGCTCGACCTCGCCCTCGACCAGGTGCGCGAAGTACGCGCGCACGGCGTCGGCCGTCAGCTGTTCGCGCAGCAACGGCAGGAAATCCGGCCGGCGGGCGATCACGCCGATGTTTTCGTCGTCGCCCTTGTCGCCGCTGCGCGCGAAGGCCAGCCTGACCAGCGGCACGGTCGCGCGCGGGCCCGCGGGCATGGCCGGCGCCATCGCGGCCGACAGCGGTGCCGCGGGCGGCAGGTCACCCGCCACGGCGGCGCAGGCGAGCATCTCTGCGCTGCCGTCGAGCTCCACCCGCACCGGCACCTCCGACTTGCGCACCAGGAAGGAAAACACCTTCACCACCGGCTGGATGTCCACGCGCCCCGCGAACGACGAACGGGTGCCGGCCGCCATCGAGGTGCCGGCCGACGAGCATTCGCGCTGCAGGAAGCGCAGCGCCCTGGCCTGCGCATGGCGCGCGCCGATGCGCAGCACCACTTCGCGCGTAGGCAGCGCGCGCGCATGCGGGCCATATTGCGACTCGCAGCCGAGCAGCTCGACCACGGTCTCGGTGTAATCGGGCAAGCCGCTCTCGGCCAGCATGGCGCGCGTGCGGGCCAGCAGCGCATCGGCGGTGCGGCGAGCCTTGGCGGGCGCGTCGATGCCGCGGATGGCCATCATCAGGCTGAGCTGGTAGCCGTCCTGCCAGGTGCCGTTGGCCTTGTAGTGCGCGCCGGGCGCGCGGCCGCGCGCGCCATGCACGCGCACCTGCCCCGGCGCCAGCAGCTCCGTGCGCACCATGCGGAAATCGCAGGTGACATCCGGCATCAGGTAGTTGGCGGGATCGCCCACTTCATACAGCACCTGTTCGGCCACGGCGGCGGGATCGACCAGACCGCCGGTGCCTTCCGGCTTGGAGAGCACGAAGCTGCCGTCCTCGGCGCAGTCGATCACCGGGTAGCCGATGCGGTCCCAGTCTGGCACGCGCTGCCAGTCGGTAAACAGGCCGCCGGTGGCCTGCGCCCCGCATTCGATCACATGCCCGGCCAGCGTGCCGGCGGCCAGGCGGTCCCAGTCATGCCATTGCCAGCCGAATTCGTGCGCCAGCGCGCCGACCACCACCGCGCTGTCCACGCAGCGCCCGGCAATGACGATGTCGGCGCCCATGGCCAGCGCGCGCGCAATGCCCTGCGCGCCGGTATAGGCGTTGGCCGACAGCAGTTCCGCGGGCGGCGCCGCGCCGGTATAGAGATCGGTCAGCCCCTGGGCGCGCCAGCCCTCGAAGCTGCCCAGCACGTCATCGCCGCTCACCACGGCGACCTTGAGTGCCAGCCCCTGCTTTGCCGCGGCCCCCAGCAAGGCCGCGCGGCAAGCGTGCGGGTTGAGGCCGCCGGCGTTGGCGATCACGCGGATGCCGCGCGAGAGAATCTGGCCGAGGTGCGGCGCCATCGCGGCCTGCACGAAATCGGTGGCATAGCCCAGTGCCGGGTCCTTGGCGCGGGCGCGCGCCAGGATGGACATGGTGGTCTCGGCGAGGTAGTCGTAGACCAGGTATTGCAGGCCGGGCACGGCCAGCAGTTGCGGCGTGGCGATGGCCGAATCGCCCCAGAAGCCCGATGCGCCGCCAATCCTCACGGTGCTCACCGCGCGCGAAGTACCGAAGATCCTGCTCATGCCTTCTCCCCTGCGCCGGCTTGCGCTTCGACCCGGGCCAGCAACGCGCCGGCGCGGGCCTGCCCGCCTTCGCGCGCATGAAGCTCAGTCAGCACGCCGTCGAACGGCGCGACGATGGCGTGCTCCATCTTCATGGCCTCCAGCACCACCAGCACCTGGCCGGCCCGCACCGGCTCGCCGGCGGCGGCCTTCACCGCCACGATGCGCGCGGTCAGCGGCGCCAGCAGTTCACCGGCGCTCTCGGCGCTGCCGGGCTTGCGTTTTTTCTGGCGCGGGTCCAGCCGGGCAAAGCGCCAGGCGCGCCCGGCGCTGAACAGATGCAGGGTATCGGCCTCGCTGGCGAAGACCAGCGGCAGGGCCGCGCCATTGCATTCCACCAGCGCGCTGCCGTCGCCGGCGTCCGCCCGCAGCACGCGGGTGGCGACGCTCTGCGGCGCGCCATCGTCGCCTTCGCGCAGGGTCACTTGCCAGCCGTCGGCGGCGGCACGCACATCCACGCGCCATGATTGCGCGCCGGCCTGCAGGCCGAGGCTGAAGGCGGGCGCCACCAGGCCCGGGCGCGCCGCGGCGGCCAACAGGCCCGTGGCAGCCAGCGCCGCGCAGGCAAGCTGCGGGAGCCCGGGAGACGGCGCCCCCAACGCAGCCTGCATATGCGTATCGACGAAACCGGTATGCACGTCATTGCCGGCAAAGGCCCCGTGCGCCAGGCAATCGGCCAGGAAGCCCTGGTTGCTGGCCACGCCCAGCAGCACGGTCTGCTCGACCGCGCGCAGCAGCTTGCGGCGCGCCTCCTCGCGGGTGGCGCCATGCGCCACCAGCTTGGCCACCATCGAGTCGTAGTGGACCGGAATCTCGCCGCCCTCCTGCAGCGCGTGATCCACGCGCACGTCGTGCGCGGCGCCCGGCACGCGCCAGCGCAGCACCGGACCGCCCTGCGGCAGGAAGCCGGCGGCCACGTCTTCGGCGGTCAGCCGCACCTCGATCGCATGGCCTTGCAGCGCCACCTGCTGTTGCGTCACCGGCAGCGGCTCGCCGGCCGCCACGCGCAGCTGCCACTCGACCAGGTCGAAACCGGTGATGGCCTCGGTCACGGCATGCTCGACCTGCAGGCGCGTGTTCATCTCCATGAAATAGAAATTGCCGTCGCCGTCGAGCAGGAACTCCATGGTGCCCGCGCCCACGTAGCCGATGGCCTGGGCGGCGCGCACCGCGGCCTCGCCCATGCGCGCGCGCAGCGCCGGCGACACCGCCGGCGACGGCGCCTCTTCCACCACCTTCTGGTGGCGGCGCTGCACCGAGCAGTCACGCTCGCCGAGGTGGATCACCTTGCCCTGCGTATCGGCAAAGACCTGGATCTCCACGTGGCGCGGCGCGATCACCGCGCGCTCCAGGATCAGCTCGTCGGAACCAAAGGCGGTGCCGGCTTCGGAACGCGCGCTGGCCAGCGCGCCCGGCAAGGCCTGCGCCTCGTGCACCAGGCGCATGCCGCGCCCGCCGCCGCCGGCCGCGGCCTTCACCATCAGCGGGAAGCCGATCTGCGCCGCGGCGTGCAGCAGCGCGGCGTCGTCCTGCGCCTCGCCCTGGTAGCCGGGGATGCAGGGCATGTCGGCGGCCARCATCAGGCGCTTGGCCTCGGCCTTGTTGCCCATGGCGCGGATGGCCGTGGCCGGGGGGCCGACGAAGACCAGGCCGGCCTGCGCCACCGCTTCGGCGAATTCGGCGTTCTCGGCCAGGAAGCCATAGCCGGGGTGCACCGCGTCCGCGCCGCTGCTGCGCGCGGCCTCGACGATGGCCGCGATGTTCAGGTACGACGCGCGCGGCGCGGCGTCGCCGATACGCACGGCGCGGTCGGCGAACGCGACGTGCGGGCTGTGGCGGTCGGCCTCGGAGTACACCGCCACGGTGGCGAAGCCCAGGCGGCGCGCCGTGCGCATGATGCGCATGGCGATCTCGCCGCGGTTGGCGACGAGCAGGGTATGGAAGGGTCGGCTGGTAGCGGGCATGGTGCGGTCTGGAATGCGGAAAATCGGTATGGATGGATGGGCGGGCGCGCTCAGCCCTGCGTGGCCTGGGCAGCGCGCACGGCGGCGGCATCGAAGCGCACCACCCAGGCGGCGTCGCGCTTCTCGCGGAAGGCCTGGATGCCCTCCGCGCCTTCGCTGCGCATGCATTGCGCGAACAGCTTGGAGGCCTCGTCGAGCAGCTCGCCCTGCGGCAGTTGCGCGGTGCGCGCCACCAGCGGCTTGAAGGCGCGGTTGGCCTGCGGGCCGCAGCGGCAGATGCGCGTGAGCCACTCGGCCAGCAGCGCGTCGAGCCCCGCGCCGTCTTCGGCAAGCCCGTCGACGAGGCCCAGCGCCACCGCCGCGTCGCCGCTCACGCGTTCGCCCGACAAGCCAAGGCGCCGCGTGGCCGCCGCGCCGACCCGCGCCACCACGAAGGGCGCGATCTGCGCGGCAATGATGCCCAGCGATGTCTCGGACAAGGCAAAGCGCGCGTCGCGCGTGGCCAGCACGATATCGGCGGCGCAGGCCAGGCCCATGCCGCCACCCATGGCCGCGCCTTCCACCGCCGCCACCACCGGCACCGGCAGCGCGGCCAGGCGCTGCATGAAATAGCCAAACTCGCGGTTGCGGCTGGCCACCGGATCATCGGTGCCATGGTCCGCATCGAGGCGCGCGCGGAAATTGCCCACGTTGCCGCCCGCGCAGAAGAAACCGCCCGCGCCGCGCAGCACCAGGGCGCGCACCGCGATACCGGATCGGGCATCGGCTTCGGCGCGCGCCAGCGCGGCCTCCAGCGCGGCCACCACCTCGGGCGCGAGGGCGTTGCGCGTGGACGGCACGTTGAGGGTGACGAACAGCACGCCCTGGACTTCGCGCACGATCACGGCTGGCGCGGCGTGGCTGGACTGGGCGGCTTCGGACTGGATGGCTTGGTTCATGGCAGGGTCGGTCAGCGTCTGGATTGGTGGCACGGCAGGCAACGGCGCGGCGCTCAGCCCTTGGACATGATGCCCATCTGCTTGGCGATCACGGTGAGCATCACCTCGTCGGCGCCGCCGCCGATGGAGCCCAGGCGGAAGTCGCGATAGGCGCGCGATGCATGGTTGTCCCAGGTGTAGCCCATGCCGCCCTGGAACTGCATGCACCAGTCCGCCACCTCGCGCGACAGGCGGCCGGCCTTGAGCTTGGCCATGGACGCCAGCTCGACCACGTCGCCGCCGTCGATATAGGTGCGCGTGGCCATGTAGACCAGGGCGCGCAGCGCTTCCATCTCGGTCTTCAGTTCGGCCAGCTTGAACTGGATGAACTGGTTGTCCAGCAGCGGCTTGCCGAAGGCGATGCGCTGGCGCAGGTAGTCGGCGGTCTCCTCGATCAGCGCGGTGCAGGCCAGGCGGCGCGCGGCGCCGTTCAGGCGTTCTTCCTGGAACTGCTTCATCTGGTAGATGAAGCCCATGCCTTCCTCGCCGATGCGGTTGCGCACCGGCACGCGCACTTCGTCGAAGAAGATCTGCGCGGTGTCGGAGCACCACATGCCGAACTTCTTGATCTTCTGCACTTCCACGCCCGGCGTGCGCTTGCCGCCCTGCTTGAGCGGCACCACGATCAGCGACTTGTTCTTGTGCACCGGGCCGTCGGAGGTATTGCACAGCAGGCAGATCCAGTCGGCCTGCGTGCCGTTGGTGATCCACATCTTGGAGCCGCTGATGACATAGTCATCGCCATCGCGGCGCGCGCGCGTCTTGAGCGAAGCCACGTCCGAGCCGGCGCCCGCCTCGGACACGCCGATCGCCGCCACCATCTCGCCGGCGATGGCCGGCGCCAGGAACTCGCGCTTGAGCGCGTCCGAACCGAATGCCGTCAGGGCCGGCGTGGCCATGTCGGTCTGCACGCCCACCGCCATGCCCACGCCCTGCGCGTTGACGTAGCCGAAGGCCTCGGCCGCCGCCACCGCATACGAGAAATCGAGGCCAAGGCCGCCGTACTCCACCGGCTTGGTGATGCCGAGAAAGCCGAGTTCGCCCATCTTCTTGAACAAGGCATGCGCTGGGAAGATCTCCGCGGCCTCCCATTCGTCCACGAAGGGGTTGATCTCCGCCGCCACGAAGCGGCGGATGCTGTCCATGATGTTGCGATGGTCTTCGGTGTAGAGCATGTCCTTGTCTCCTTGCTTGTTCTTTGCCGGCGCAAACGCTTGACGCGTCCGCACCGGGGTCAATTCAATCTGCGCAGGTGCGCCAAACCGTCCGGCGTGCCCGCTGGTTGTCAGTCGTCACGCCCGCCCCCCAATCGGCAGTCGGGAGCAAACCATGGGTACGCGCCGGCCCTCAGAAACGCGCCACGCCGAACTGCATGGCACGCGGCGCGCGCGCCGCCGCCTCGCGCGCCGTGGCCAGCACGAAGGCCAGCACCGCGCGCGTGTCGCGCGGATCGATCACGCCATCGTCGAGCAGCAGCCCGCTGGTGATGAAGGCGCTGGCCTGGCGCTCGAAGTTCGCCACGATCTCGCCGGTCTGCTGGGCGAGCCTGGCCTCGTCCACCGCCACGCCCTTGCGCTCGGCCTGCTGGCGGGCGACGATCTCCAGCGTCATGGCGGCCTGCTCGCCGCCCATCACCGCGGTGCGCGCATTGGGCCACGAGAAGCAGAAGCGCGGGCGGAAGCCGCGGCCGCACATGCCGAAGTTGCCGGCGCCGAACGACGCGCCGCAGTAGATGGTGACCTGCGGCACGGTGGAATTGGACAGCGCCTGGATCATCTTGGCGCCGTGCTTGATCATGCCCGCTTCTTCCGAGGCGCGGCCGACGATAAAGCCGGTGGTGTTCTGCAGGAACACGATGGGCGTGCCGCTCTGGTTGCACAGCTGGATGAACTGCGCCGCCTTGGTCGCGCCGGCGGGGTCGATCGGGCCGTTGTTGCTGATGAAGCCCACCGCGTGGCCGTCGATGCGGCCGCGCCCGCACACCGTGGACAGGCCGTAGTCGGGCTTGAACGCCAGCCAGGCGGAATCGTCGGTGATGCGGCCGATGATCTCCAGCATGTCCACCGGCTTCTTCACGTCCAGCGTCATGACCGCGTCCAGCTCGCGCGCATCCAGGCGCGGCGGCTGCACCGGCTGCGGCAGCGCGGGCGCCACGGCGGGCCAGTCCAGGCTGGACACGATGTCGCGTGCCAGCGCGATGGCGTGCTCGTCGTCCTCGGCCAGGTACTCTGCCAGGCCGCTGACGGTGGCGTGCAGGTCGGCGCCGCCCAGTTCCTCGTCGGTGGCGATCTCGCCGGTGGCGGCCTTGAGCAGCGGCGGGCCGGCCAGGAAGGCGCGGGCACGGCCGCGCACCATCACCACGTAGTCGGACAGGCCCGGCATGTAGGCGCCGCCGGCGGTGGACGAGCCGTGCACCACGGTGATCACAGGCAGGCCGGCGGCGGACAGCCGCGCCAGGTTGTAGAAGATGCCGCCGCCGCGCACGAACTTGTCGACGCGGTACTTGCGCAGGTTGGCGCCGGCCGATTCCACCAGGTGGATGAACGGCAGGCGGTTCTCCAGCGCGATCTCCTGGCAGCGCATCAGCTTGAGGTTGCCGCCTTCGGTCATGGCGCCGGCATCGATGCCGGAATCGGTCGCCACCACCATGGCGCGCACCCCGCACACGAAACCGATGCCGGCCACCAGCGAGCCGCCGGGGATGGAGGTGTCGGGATCGGGATCGTCCATGCCGTAGCCGGCCAGGTTGGCGATCGGCAGGAAGGCGCTGGCCGGGTCCAGCAGGCGGGCCAGCCGCTCGCGCGGCAGCAACGCGCCGCGCCTGGCAAAGGACGGGCGGGCGCGCTCGGAAGCGGCGGCGGCGCGCTGCTCCAGCGTGCGCAGGCGCTCGATCAGGGCTTGCATGCCGCTGCGCTGGCTGGCGAAGGCGGGACTGGCGGGATCGATCCGGGACTCGATGGGAAGCATGGCGCTCGGCAAGGGACTAGGAATGTATCGATTGCAAACCAGGCGCCGGTGCGAGACAAGCGCAATCCCTCCGTTTGTGCATAATGTGCACAAATCCGTCTTTGAGACACGCCCCCGATGCCGACCCCTGCCGCCCGTCACCCCGCGCCGTCCCCCGTGGCCGCTCCGCAGCCCGCGCCCATGCCCGGCGTACAGAGCCTGGACCGCGCGTTTACCCTGTTGTGCCTGCTGGCCGAGCAGCATGAAACCGGCCTCACGCTGGCGCAGCTGGTGGCGCAGACCGGCATCGACCGCACCACGGCCCACCGCATGCTGCGCTACCTGCTGCACGCCGGCTTTGCCAGCCAGGACGAACAGGGCAAGCGCTTTCGCCTCGGCATGGCGGCCATGGCGCTGGGCCTGCGCACCATGAACCGCTCGCCGCTGGCCAGCGCCTGCGCCACGCGCATGAAGGCGCTGGCGCGCCGCACCGGCGACACCGTCTTCCTGATCGTGCGCATCGGCGACCACGGCTACTGCATGCATGCCGAGGAAGGCAGCCACCGCGTGCAGCACTTCCACCTGCTCGCCGGCAGCACCCGCCTGCTGGGCCAGGGTACCGCCAGCATGGCGCTGCTGGCCAAGCTGGCCGACGAGGAAATCGTCGCGCACTACGAGCGCCACCGCGCCGAGTACGAATCCAGCGGCCTGAGCCTGCTCAAGCTGCAGCGCGGCGTGGAGCGCAGCCGCAAGCTCGGCTATGCGCTGGCGGGCGCCGGCGGCGTGGCGGGGGTGGGCTACGCCTTCGCGCTGCCGCTGGCCGGCGAGGCCGCGATCAGCATCGTCTCCACGGCCTCGCGCATGCCGGTGGCGCGGCGCCGCGAGATCGGCGAGATGATCCGCGAGGCATTCGGCTCGCCCGCCTGAGACGCACCCGGCGCGCCGCCCCGCGCGCGAGGTGGCGAAGCGCGCTTCGCGCCGGCGTCCCTGCGCAGGTGTCCCGGCGAAGCCACATTCGCAGCCCGCCCGTGGCCGCGAATCGCAAACCCCTTTCTTTTCAAAGACTTGGCTCCTGGCGCCGAGGTGGCACGCTCGATGCGAACAGCTTGTCACGCGAGTGCCGCTGCTCGCCAACCTCTGCTGAAAGGAGCTGCAAATGCACGATATCGGGAGCGCCAGGCCGGGCGGTTGGGGGACCGGCTACAACGAGTTCGAACACGAGCTTTCCGGGGAAACGGCCGGCGAGTTCGGCCATGAGCAGGAAGGCGCGTTCGGCCACGAGTTCGAGACTGAATTCGAGCAGGGCGAAAGCGAGTTCGAGAACGAGTTCGAGACCGAAGTCTCCGGCGAGATGCAGGAGATGGAGCTTGCCGCGGAACTGCTCGCGGTCAACAGCGAACAGGAGATGGAGCAGTTCCTCGGCGGGCTGATCAAGTCGGTGGGCCGCGTCGCGACCAACTTCGCCAAGTCGTCGGCGGGCAAGGCGCTCGGCGGCATCCTGCGCTCGGCGGCAAAGTCCGCGCTGCCCATCGTCGGCAGCGCGCTGGGCAATCTCGTGCTGCCCGGCGCCGGCGGACTGATCGGCGGCAAGCTGGCCGGCATGGCCGGCAGCGCGCTCGGGCTCGAGCTCGAAGGCCTCAGCAATGAAGACCGCGAGTTCGAGGTGGCGCGCCGGCTGGTGCGCATCGGCCAGCACGCGGCACACCATCTGAGCAGCATGCCGCGCAATGTGCCGCCGGCCCGCGCGGCGCGCATCGCCTTCCTGCGCGGGGCACGCCAGGTGGCGCCCGGCCTGCTGCCGGCCATGCGCGCGATCTCCCAGGGTGGCATCGCCGGTGCGCGGCAACTGCCCATGCCGATCTTCGGCGCCCCTGCCGCCGCACCACGCGCGATGCAGCCGGCCTTCATGGGCGGGCAACCGGCCTTCGCCGGCGGGCAACCCGACTACGCCGGCGCGGGCGCCGCCTATGCGCCGGCGCCGCCCATGCGGCCCATGCCTGGCGGCTACCCCACCCCCGGCCCCGCATGCCCGACCTGCGGCGCGGGGCCGGCCCACGTCCATGTGGCGCAGGGCGGCACGTGGCGGCGCTCGCGCAACGGCCACGCCATCATCCTCTACCTCGCGCCGCGCCGGCAACCGTACTGAGCCCGGGAGCATTGCGATGAACGCCTGCGTCCAAGCCCTGCGGCTGCTCGAACAGGAAGTGCTCGGCATCCGCGCACGCCTGGACGCGCAACTGCCCTACGCCCTGCAGATGCCGATGGTGCCCGCGGCCAACGTCAGCGACGAGGCGATGGGCGCCATCGAGCGGCACATGCAGGCCGCGCGCAAGCAGTTGCGCGTGCGCATCGCACGTTTTCTCGCTTACCTGCGGCACGCCCGCGCCACGCCGCGCGACGTGGCACAGGCGCAGCAGCGCTATGCCATGCTGAAGCTGTACTTCCACGCCGCGCTGACGCACTTCGAGATCTTCGCCGAGGTGCTCACCCAGCGCAGCCAGCATGGCACCGGGGTATGGCTCTCGGGGCTCGAYGTTGCCGCGCAGGACGGCTTGCGCCAGCCCGGCGTGCCGATGGCGCTGCCGCCCGTGATCTGCTACGTCGAGCGTGGCCACGGCGGCGCGATCCGGCGCGCGCGCACGCGCCTGCCCGGCGGCGGCGCGAACCCGGTGGCGGTCATCCGCATGCCGCGCGAGCGCATGGTCGGGACCGGCGTGGCGGCGTCGCTGTTCCACGAGGTAGGCCACCAGGCGGCTGCGCTGCTCGACCTGGTGAACGGCTACCGGCGCGCTTCCGCGGCACGTTTCGGCCATGCGCAGGCGCACTCCGTCTGGCGTGTGTGGGAGCGCTGGATCAGCGAGATCATGGCCGACCTGTGGGCCGTGTCGCGCGTAGGCATCGCCGCCACCTGCGGGCTGATGAGCGTGGTGAGCCTGCCGCGCGCGTTCGTGCTGCGCATCAACCTGGACGATCCGCATCCGGCGCCGTGGATCCGCGTCAAGCTGTCCATCGCGATGGGCAACGCGCTCTATCCGCATCCGCAGTGGGCAGCGCTGGCGCAGCTGTGGGAACGGCTGTATCCCCGCTGGCAGATGAGCGCGAGCCAGCGCAGCGCRTTCGACGAACTCGACCGCGCCATCCCGGCCTTCCTTGCCATGCTGCTGTCGCTGCGCCCGCCGCTGCTCGCCGGGCGCACGCTCGGCGCGGCACTGCGCCTGCCCGACCGCCACCCGCACACCCTGCTGCGGCTCTGGCACACGGTGAAGGCACGGCCCCAGCAGTTCCTCGCGGACACCCCCACGCTGGCCTTCGCCGTGCTCGGGCAGGCGCGCTACAGCGGACTGCTGCCGGCCAGGCAGGAACTGTTCGTGATCTCGGAGCTGCTGCAGCGCTGGGCGCTCGCGGGCTATCTGCCGTGGCGCGCGGGGAGTCCACAGTTGAGTGTGGTGTTGAACCAGCGGCAGCCGGTCCGGCCACAGGCCGGCGCGGCGGCGCCCTTTGGCATGTACGCCTGAAGTCTGTGCAGTCTGTGAAGTCTGATGGAGAAGGATGATGACGACGATCGAGAAGATGACTTTCAGCGCTCCGCTGGACCTGGGCGGCGGGTACGTGGAAGACGGCCAGTTCTTCGTGGCGCGCAATCCGGCCTCGCTTATCGAGGAGGGCGGATGGATGCATGCGGTGCAATGCGCGGCGAGGATCAAGAGCGGAGACAAGTATGCGGACATCCCCAAGGAAGGGCTGCAATTTGCCTCGCGGGAGGCGCCTGAGGCCATCCTGACGATCCAGCCGAAGGAAATCTCGGGCCGGGTCGGCGATGAGAAAGCCATGAAGAAGGCGGTCTCCGAAGTACGCAAGATATTCACCCAGTTGCTGGCACTGCCGGATGACTCGCGGGACGTCATGATCCTGGAGATCGTCAGCTGTCTCATGCTCCAGAAGGAAGCGCAGATCAGCGGCAAGATCGTATTTCCGTCCCGCGCCGATCCCAATGCCAACCCGGGGGTCCCGGCGAACCCTGGCACGGGCACAGGCACGGGCACGGGGGGCCAGGTCACCGGCTTCCACCCCCTGCCCGACCTCATCACCGAGCGTTCCGGCCCGCTCGCGCGCGACAGCTACGGCCACCCCACCCCGGTCACCCTGCAGCGGACCACCCGGACGCTGACCGGCGACGTCGCGCTGTGGCTGCTGATCAAGCTCAATGCCGACATGCTGAGCTGGGACAACTACATCAACCAGATGGACCGCCTGTTCTTCCCGGGCGATTTCACCGACGGCATGGCCGGCACCGCCGCGCCGATGTATGCCGCGGCCGCCCAGCTCAGCCGCCGCCGCTTCCTGCCGTTTACCGATACCGACGCCTACCGCGCCCTCAAGGTCGCCACCGAAGCGTTTATCGTGACATGGGGCGCGGTCGTGCCCAAGCCGCTCGACGCGGCCCTCCTGAGCGAGCTGCTGAGCGCGGACTCGGCCGCCATCGCGCTGGCCAACGACCGGCTCGGCCTGCGCCTCAACCAGCTCGCGGTGGAGGGCCTGGTCGCCAAGTATTTCGGCGACGCCAGCGTGCCGCCATCGCTGCCCTACCTGCAACGGGTGGCGATCGCCATGCAGGGCACCGACGCGGCCGGCGTGATCCAGGGCATGCTCGAGGACGAGGCCGGCAAGGTAGGCGACGACGTGCCCGACCCCAACGGCGCGTGCGGCAACAATTGCCTGTGGCTGCGCCACTGGAACCGCAATATCTCCGCCAAGCTGGCCCAGCCCCCGCTGATCGAGCTGATCTGGAGCTACTGGATGGAGGAGCTGCAACTGGTGCAGACCATGAACGCGATCTCGCGGCGCTTCCAGAACATCTCGGTCGGCCAGCACGACCCGCTGGCCCAGCTCGAGCTCGATCCGCTGCGCCCGCTCAACAACATGATCTGGGGCTGGGTCCAGGACGAGCAGCACCGCCTGCCGATCGAGCGCCGCGCGGCCGAGTACATGCACGAGTACGGCTTCCGCCTGATCGGCAAGGCCGTGCCGCAGATGCAGCCGGCCGACACGCGCAGCAAGTTCCTCGCCGCCTTCCATACGCTGCTCAACCTGTGCGTGCCGTTCTTCCGCCAGGCCGACGACACCACGGTGGTGCCCGACGGCTTCCCGCTGCTCAATGCCTTGCGCGAGRTCCACCTGATCCTGTCCGAAGGCGCGCACAACCAGTTCCGCGACCTGCCCACCACGGCGCGCGTGGAGATGATGATGCAGCAGTGGATGCTGGCGCGCACCGAGTTCCGCGAGTTCCTGCCGCGCCGCTCGATGATCGCGTACCCGGAGCCGTGGATGCATTCGGTGGAGAGCATGCGCAAGCTGCAGGGCTGGGGCGACACCAATACCTACCAGTTCTGGCAGCTGGCCACCACCGGCGAGCAGATCGTGTCGTCGATCCGCTGGAGCGACTGGAACTCGGTCAACGACCCGTCCAACGCGGCGAACTGGGCGGCATTCTTCCGGCCCGAGATCCAGACCTACATCCACTCCTATCGCGCGGTGACCGGCATCGACGTCGGCGCAGAGCCGGTCGACGTGCAGGTGCCGGGCATGCACCTGCTGCGCCGCCTGCGCGAGCAAAAGGGCATCAAGGTGGCCTGAGCGACAGGATGCGGCGCCATGGTCGACTTTGCTTCCGCGCTCTACCTGGGCCTGGCGCACCCCGCCTCGCGGATCGGCGGCTTTGCGGCGCTGACCACCGGCATGCCGGCCGCGCTGGGCGCGTCGCCGCAAGCCGGGCGGCTGGCGCTGCAGGCCGCGGCGCTGCAGGGCAGCGAGGCGGGCCTGGTGGCGCCATCCACGCTGCACCTGGCGATCGACGTGTTCGACCGGCTGGCCCGCACCCATGTGCTGATCGCCGACGACGCGCTCTACCCGGTCATGCGCTGGGGCCTGGAGCGCGTGGCCGGCCTCGGCACGCCGGTGTCGTGGTTCGCGCATGCCGACCTGGCCGGCATGCTTGCCCGCTTGCGCCGCATGCGCCAGCGCCACCCTGCGCGCGCGCCGGCGGTCATCACCGATGCCACGCGCCGCGAGGGCGCGGTGGTGCCGCTCGCCCGGTATCTCGCACCGGTGGCCGCGTGCGGCGGCGTGCTGGTGGTCGATCACAGCCAGGTGCTCGGCCTGCTGGGCCGGCAGCCTTCTGCGCGCCATCCGTGGGGACACGGCGGCGGCGGCATCCTGCGCTACGCAGGGCTCGGCGCGGCGCAGCCCGTGCTGCTGCTGGCGTCATGGGCCAAGGCCTTCGGTGCGCCGCTGGCCAGCCTGTGCGGCCCCGCCGCGCTGATCGCGGAGATCGCGCGCGACGGCCCGACCCAGTCGCACTGCAGCGCCGCGAGCGAGGCGGCGCTGCTGGCCGGGCTCGATGCGCTGGCCACCAACCGGCGCGAGGGCGACGCGCTGCGGCTGCGCCTGCTGCAGCGCGTGCACCACCTGCGCGCCGGGCTGCACTGGCTCGCGCGGGCGGCCTTGCCGGACCTGCAGGCCACGCTGCCCACGCATCCGATGCAGCAGATCTGGCTCGGCGCACCGGAGCGCACGCTCGCGCTCCACGCCGAGCTGCGCGCGGGCGGATTCCGCACCGCCTTGCTGCGCCGGCCCGAGGGCCGCTACGTACTGGCCGTGATCGTGCGCGCCAGCCACGGGATTGACGAGATCGACGCGCTGCTGGCCACGATGGCCACGCTGGTCCGGCAACTGCCGCCCTGCCGCGCCGTGCCCCACGCACCTTGCCTTGAGGAGCAACAGCATGTTTAAGACCGCAGATGGGGAGATGCTGGATCTCGCGCCATGGCGCATGCGCAGGCTGCTGCGGCTGCTTGCCGACACGCGCCGCTACCCCGCCGGCACGCCGCCGCAGATGCTCGTCAACGACCTGCGGCAGATCGTGGCGCGCGCGCGCCGCGTCAGCACGCAGCCGCGGCTCGGCACGGCGCGCTTCGAAAGCGCCGGGGCGTGCTGCCGCGCCTGCCTGCTCGCGCGGCTGCAGCAAGGCGTGCTGTCGCTGGTTGGCCTGAGCCTTGTGCCAGCGCTGTCGGGAGATCTCCCGGAAGATCTGCCGGCGCGACTGTCCGCGCGTCTGCCGGCGGATCTGTCGGCGGATCTGTCGGGGCATCTGTCCGAGCGCTATCTGCCGAAGGGCTACGCGGATGAGGCCGAGTACAAAATGCCCAAGCGCTCGGTCAACCGCACGCTGGCGTGGCGCCGGTGGCCAAGCCTGATCAACGCGGCGGTCAGCGCCCAGCAGGCATTGCCGCGCAGCGGTGTCTATCTCCTGGAGCGCAACGGCGTGCCGGTCTATGTCGGCAAGTCCCGCGACCTGCGCGGTCGCATGCTGGACCATCGCCTGCACGAACGGCTGCATCGCGACACAGGCCTTGCCGTGTGGGCCGCCGAGGTCCCGCCGGCGGACCTGGACGCCGTCGAACATGCGCTGACCCGCCTGCTCTCCTACTGGGCGCCCAGGACCACCGGCAGGCGCTCCATGCTGGTCAATACGCAGCGCACGGGCTCGGTCTCGGTCGGCGCCGGCGGCGTCGATATCCGCTGCGTGCTGCCGGTGGCCATGTCGGCGCTCGCGCCGCCGGGCAATCACATGTCCCATCCGGCGGACTCCGCGTTCGAGCTGGCGCCATGATCATCGACTTCCACGTCCACGCCGGCCAGGGCGATGGCATGACCGGGCCGTGGGACACCACCGCCCCGCTGGCCGCCTATGCCCGCCGCGCAAGCGAGGCCGGCATCGCGCACTCGGTATTGCTGCCCGTGTTCCAGTCGGACTACGCGCAGGGCAACCGCGACGTGGCCGCGCTCGTGCGCGCCGACCCGCGCCGCTGGACCGGTTTTGCCATGGTGCACGCCGAGCGCGACCGCGAACGGGTCCACCGCATGATCGAGGAGGCGGTGCTGCGCCTGGGCCTGCGCGGCATCAAGGTCCATCGCCACGATGCGCGCATCCACCGGCAGGTCTGCGACGCGGCGCGGCGCTGGCGGCTTCCCGTGCTCTACGACCCCGGCGGCGAGACCGGCGCGCTGAGCCTGCTGGCGCAGACGCATCCGGATGTGCCCTTCGTGTTCGCGCACCTGGGCAGCTTCGCCGACGACTGGGCCGCGCAACGCCAGGTGATCGACCTGATCGCGCGCTACCCGAACCTGTTCGCCGACACGGCGGGCGTGCGCCGCTTCGACCTGCTGGAGGAGGCGCTCGCACGCGCGGGGCCCGGCAAGCTGTTGTTCGGCTCGGACGGGCCCTGGCTGCACCCCGGCCTGGAACTCGCCAAGATCCGTGCGCTGCGGCCGTCGGCCGCGGCCTTCGCGCGCATGGCCGGCGGCAACGCGCTGCGGCTGCTGCGCCGCGCGCCGTTGCCGGCCGCCCGGCTCATTGGCCGCCCTCCACCGGCCGCAGTTGCCGCCGCAACTGCAATGCGCGCGGAGTGACGCGCAGCATCTCCGCCGCGCGCCCCGTGGAGCCCGCGCGGCGCTCGGCCACCTGCACCGCGATGGCCTCGGCGATCTGGCCGATGCTCTTGAGCCCGAGCCCGGCGTCGAGCGCGCCTTCCACGGCCCGGGCAAGCGTCTGCGTCCAGTCGTCCGGCGCGTCGGGCGCGCCACCGTCCGTCGCCTGGCGGTCGAGCGAGCCGGTGCTCAGCACGCCGAAGCCGTGCTGACGGTCGGCCATGCGCAGCACCACATTGCGCAACTCGCGCACATTGCCCTGGTACTCGCGCCGCATCAGCTGGTGCATGACCTCGGGCATCACCTCCGGCACCCCGGCATCCGCTTCGGCCAGGAAATGCCGGACCAGCAAAGGAATGTCCTCGCGCCGCTCGGCCAGGCCCGGCGCGCGCACGGTCCATTGCGTGATGCGGAAGTAGAGATCGCCGCGAAAACGGCCGGCCAGCACCTCGGCCTCGAGATCGCGATTGGTCGCGCAGGTGAGGCGGAAATCCGAACGGCGCCAGTTGTCCTCGCCCACCCGCTTGTACATATGCTCCTGGATCACCCGCAGGAGCCGCGCCTGCAACGACGGCTCGAGCTCGCCGATCTCGTCGAGGAAGAGCGTGCCGCCGTCGGCCAGCGCCACCGCGCCGTCGCGCGCGGCCACCGCATGCGTGAAGGCGCCCTTCGCATGGCCGAACAGTTCGCTGCCCGACAGCTCCGGGCTGAGCGTGGTGCAGTCGACCACCATGAACGGTCCCCGGCGGCGCACGGGATCCAGGTCATGGATCAGGCGCGCCAGCAACTCCTTGCCGCAGCCGCTATGGCCCAGCAGCAGGCAGGCGCCGCGCCCGAAGCGCCCCACCTCCGCCACCGCGCGCAGCGTGCCGCGCCACACCGGCGACTTGCCCACGGCGCGCTTTTGCAGCCAGTCCGAGGACAGGATGGTCTCCATCTCCGCGAGGCGCGCCAGGCGCAACGCGAGTTCGGTCAGCAATGCATCGTCGTCCTCGGCCGCAACCAGGTCGCAGACCGCCGCGGGCCACCACCCCTGCGCCTGGCAATCGCAGCGCGTGCTCGCCGTGCAGCCGGCGATAAAGGCATCGGGCAGCGGAAAGCCGCGCAGCCATTGCTGCGCGGCGGCCGCCACGCGGTCGCCGCGGGCGCGCGCGACGACCACCAGCATGCCCTCGCCCGCGCCCGACACGTCAAGATGGTCGGGCAGGCCGTGTGCGCGCAGCAACTGCGCGGCCTGCCGGGGGTCTTCCTGGTAGAGAACGACACGCATCCCATGGCCCGCGAAGATGGGTTACCGGTCCGGACTCAGGGCAACCGGGCAAAGCGCGCGGCCGGGCCTGCGGCGGCCCGGCAAGAACGCGGCAAGTCGTGACTGGTATCGGCAGAGCGCCGGCTTCGGGATGATGAGGGGGTATCGGAATCGCCCGCCGATGGCGTGGCGGCAGAAGACCGCACGCCGACGCTGCGCGAGGCACGCGGCCTCACGTCCTGGCGCGGGCCGGTAGTCGCCCCCGCATGCCGACGGTGCGGCCAGCGACAGTGCTGGATCCTGCCAGGCGGCGCGGTTCGATACCGCGCGGGCGGCGGCCGGAAGGCCACGGGCGTTCGAGACTGCTGCATCTGCGCCTCCCCAACGACCCGCCGGTTTTTAGTTTTTCCCCATACTAGGCGGCGCCTTGGCGCCAGGCAAATTGAATTTACTTAATCCTGTCATCGCGCTTCTGGCAATTCTTGCCACGGTGATGTGACCGCGAGGCGCCATTCGCCATTGGCCGTTGATGGCACGCGATCGCAGGCCCCGCGCGACGCATCGGCGCCGCGTGCCGGCATAGGCCGGCGCAAATGCCGGGGCGCGCCGCGGCGCGCATCACGCACCATGTCGAGGCGCTTCGCGCGCCCGGCGCCGCGGCGGAATGCAGGCGCCCGCGCCACGGCCTCAGCGCTTGCCGGCGACCAGGTGATAGCCAAGCAACAGGATCACCGCGCCGACCACGGCGCCGATGAAACCGGCCGACTGGCCCGGTCGATACCAGTGCAGGAACTGGCCGAGAAGGGTCGCGGCCAGCGCGCCGGCGATGCCGAGCGCAGCGGTGAGGATGAAGCCGCTGGGGCCACTGCCAGGCGTGATGGCGCGCGCCACGAGGCCGGCAATGAAGCCGATGAGAATGGTCCAGATCAGGTGCATGGGTCAGCAGGCAGGGAAAGGAATGCGCCCCGGGCGGAGCGCATTCCGGAACACCGCATTATTGCGCGGCGGGCTTGGCCGGCGAAGCGGTCTTGCTATGTTTGGTGGCGTGAGTCTTGTTGCTCTTGTGCGCGCTCTTTTCGACCTTGGCCGGCTCCTTGCTTGGTTCGGCGGCCGGAGCGGGGGTCTGGGCGTAAGCGCCCGCTGCGAAGAGTCCAAGGGTCAGGATGGCGAGGACTTTTTTCATTGCGATCTCCAGGTGAGGCGCGCAGCTTGCGCGTTGCCTGTAAAAACGGCCCGCCGCTTTGCCGTGTTGACAGCCTGCCCGCATCCACGTGTAACAGTTCGTATCCGGACCTCGCCGGGCATGCCGGACATCGCTCGCAAGCCGCGCGAGGCGCTCGCGCACCGGCATGGTCCCGATTGCACGTTTCCGACCGCGGGTTCCGGGACGATTGCATTCGACGCTGCGGCATAATGCCCGCCAGACGCGGAACCAAGAAAAACAGCAACACCGACAGGACCATAACCCTCTGATGCGCGCTACCGCCGCCGGCAAGGCCGGCCTCGACTGGACCACGCTTGGCCTGCTGACATTTCCGCCGTTGAGCTGGGCCGGCAACGCCATCGTCGGCCACTACGCCGCCGGCGCCATCCCGCCCATCACGCTGAACTTTGCCCGCTGGGCGCTGGCCGGGCTGCTGCTGGCGCCCGCCGTGTGGCGGGGCTTGCGCGAGCACRCCGCGACCCTGAGGCAGCACGCCGGGGTGATCGCCGCCATGGGCATGCTGTCGGTGTCGGTCTACAACGCCTTGCAGTACCTGGCGCTGACCACGTCGTCGCCGATCAACGTCACCCTGATCGGGGCTTCCGCGCCGATCTTCCTGCTGATCATCGGCGCGCTGTTCTTCCACGAGCGCGTGCGCGGCTGGCATGTGGCGGGCGCCCTGCTCTGCCTGGCCGGCGTGGGCGTGGTGCTGCTGCGCGGAGATCCCGCGCGGCTGGCGCAGCTCGATTTCGTGCCGGGGGACCTGTTCATGCTGGCGGCCACCATCATGTGGAGCGCCTATACCTGGCTGCTGCGCAAGCGGCGCCCCGACCTGCCGCTGGCCGTGCTGCTGTTCGCGCAGATCGTGGCGGGCGTGCTGGCCAGCGCGCCGTTCGCAGCGTGGGAGATGATGGCCGCGCACGCGCCGCTGCAGCTGGACGGCAAGGTGGTCGCCATCCTGCTGTACGTGGCCACGGTGCCGTCGCTGCTCGGCTACTTTGCCTGGGACCGCGCCATCGCGCGCGCCGGCGCGCAATTGCCGGTGTTCTTCTTCACGCTCACACCGGTGTTTGCCGCGCTGATGTCGAGCGCGCTGCTGGGCGACTGGCCGCGCTGGTTCCATGCGGCCGGCCTGGCGGCCATCGTCGGCGGCATCTGGCTCGCCAACCGGCGCTGAGTCGACGGCCGGGCGCCTGCGCCTGGCTTGCCATGCCCGGGCGCGCTACGCGGCCAGCGCCTGCTCCAGCCGGAACACCCCGACCGCCTGCTCCATGCGGTGTGCCTGCTCCTTGAGCGCATCGGCCGCCGCCGCGGCCTGCTCCACCAGCGCGGCGTTCTGCTGCGTGACCTGGTCCATCTGCGTGACGGCCTGGTTGACCTGGGCAATGCCGTTGCTCTGCTCGCGCGAGGCGCTGCTGATCTCGTCCATCATGGTGGTGACGCGCCTGACCGCGTCCACGATGCTGGCCATGGTCGCGGTGGCATCGCCGGCCAGCGCGGAACCCGATTGCACGCGCTGCACGGATTGCGAGATCAGCGCGCGGATCTCCTTTGCCGAGCTGCCCGCGCGCTGGGCCAGGCCGCGCACTTCGGTGGCCACCACGGCGAAGCCGCGGCCGTATTCGCCCGCGCGCGCCGCCTCCACCGCGGCATTGAGCGCGAGGATATTGGTCTGGAAGGCAATCGCGTCGATCACCGCGATGATCTCGACGATGCGCCTCGAATCGGCCTCGATCTCGCCCATGGTCTGCAGCACCCGCCCCACCGAGGCGCCGCCCGTCACGGCGATATCGCGGGCCTCGCCGGCCAGCGCGCTGGCCTGGTCCGCGCTGCTGGCGTTCTGCTGCACGGCGGCCGTGAGCTGCTCCATGCTGGCGGCGGTCTGCTCCAGCGAGGACGCCTGCGCCTCGGTGCGCCGGGACAGGTCCAGGTTGCCCTGGGCGATTTCACCGGCGGCGGCCAGCACGTTCTGCGCACCGGCCTTGGTATCGCCGATCAGCGCGCGCCAGTTTTGCACCAGCGAGAGCAGGTGCCGCTTCACCTCGCTCAGCTCATCGCGGCCATGCACAGCCATGCGCAGCGCCAGGTCGCCCGCGTTGATGCGCTCCACCATCGCGCCCACCTCGCGCACATCCGCGCGCATGCCGCTGCTGAAGCCCGCGAACAGGTAGAACGCCGCGCCCACCGCCAGCAGCGCCACCCCGCCCAGCGCTGCTAGCTCCCGCGTATCGGCGGCGATGCGCTCCTCCAGCATGGCGTGCCCGATCACCGAGAATTCCTTGTTGACCGCCGACACGGCGTTGATGGCGGCGCTGGCCTCGTCGAAGTAGGCCTTGGCATCGATCGCGATGCCGCTGGCACCCAGCATCTTGTCCTTGAGCGTGCGGTAGAACGCGTCCACGGCGGCCAGTTGCGCCTGCGACGCTTCCACGCGCTGGCGATATGCCGGGGCGCCGCGCATGACGCGGCCCATGTCGCGCCGCACGGATTCCAGGCCGTCCTGGATCTGCTCGCCCAGCGCGGCCAGTTCTGCTTGCTGCGCCGCATCGGAGTAACCGCCCTGGCTGATGATGGCAGCCCCCCGGCCGCGCGCCAGCGCGCTCAGCTCCGCCAGCTTGGGCATGGGCCCGACCATCAGGTTGACCAGGTAGTACGAGCCGCTGTCGGGATCGAGCGCGAGCGACGAGCGGTCGGCCACGTCGCCGATAAACAGGCGGATCTGCTTGACCAGCGCGCTGTGCTGCGCGAACAAGGGGCCCGCGGTCCCGTTCAGGCCCGATTCATGCATGGCCTGCCACGCCTGAACGAGCTTTTCCGCATCGGGCGTCACATCGAACCTGCCGCCCGCGCCGGCCTGCTGCCTGAGCGCCGCCAGGTGTGCCGCAGCCTTGGCATCGGCATCGTCGAAGGTGGCGCGAAATGCGGCGTTGCCGGCCAGCACGGCGTTGGCCGCGCCGCGCCTGACCTGCGTCTCGCGCATGAAATCGAGCGCGCGGTCGACGATGGCGAGGCCGCGCAGTTCGTCCTGCGCGGCGCGAATGGACTGTACGGACATGCCCAGCACCGCATAGAGCGTGCCGCACAGCGGGATCAGAAACAGGATGGCAAGCAAGGCAAGCTTGCGGGTGATGTTCAGGCGCGCCATCAGGCGCACTGCGGGAGAGAGAAAAGACGCCACGGAGGTCCCCAGGAATGACACATGCATGCGCCTTGTATCGGCCGCTCCGCAATGTACTGAAGGGCCCTTTTATGGCTTATTTTCGCGCGCACAAGGGTGGGGCCGAAACAGCACGATGACGGTGCAGGATGCCCGCAAAACGGGCGCGAAACAGACATGCGAAGGACGAGACAGGCGGCGCGGACGCGCTGGCCGGCGGCAGGCACGATGCGCTGCGACGGAATCGGAAAACAGGAGAACGAAATAATGCGGACACAAAACGGACGCACGCAGGACGCAATCCGCTCGTAGAAAGGGAGGGGACACGAAATCCGGCGCGCCGCGCCGGCCACGCGGCGCGAAACGCATGAACCAATCCGCGGCAGCGCTGTCTTTCCGTCAGTCACCGCGCACCGCGGTCCTGCGAAAGCAGGCATCCCTAACCTGGAGTCACCGATGTTGAGCCCCCACGAATTTGCCACCTTGCTATTGGTCCGCGATGCGCAGGACTGCCTGCAACTTGACCCCGTGGACCTTGAGACGCTGGTCGAGCACGGACTGGTATCGCTCGAGGAATGTACTTCCGGCCATCGCTGTCCGCGCGTGACGGTGCATGGTTTTGCGGTGCTGAAGGCGGTGGGGTGGCGCGACAGGGTGGGGGGCGCTTCGGAGCGGGTAGGGGCGGCCTGAGGCCCGCCTGCACCGGGCTTGCCGCCCGGCCCGCGGATGCCCGGGCAGCCGCACCCTCCCCCTCAATGAAAGTCCCGGCTGCTCACCATCAGCCGCCCCAGCATCGGACTCAGATCCACCAGCTCCGTCGCCACCAGGTGCCTGACCTCGCCCTGGCGCTGCCAGACCCCGATCACGCCCARCATGGTCGCGCCCAGCACCTCCTTGCGCTGACGCTCGACCAGGTCTGGCCACAGGATCACATTGACCGAGCCGGTCTCGTCCTCGATCGACGCAAAGATGGTGCCGCTGGCGGTGGATGGCCGCTGGCGCACGGTGACGATGCCGCAGGCGCGCACGCGCCGGCCGTTGCCGTACTGCGCGAGCTGCTGCGCGGTGGCGTATTTCATGGCGTCCAGGCGCGGCCGCAGCAGCGCGAGCGGATGCGACTTCAGTGACAAACCCAGGCTGGCGTAATCGGCGGCCACGTCTTCGCCCAGCCGCGGCGCGGGCAGGACCAGTTCGCTCTCGGGCGGCGGTGCTTCGTAGAGCAGGTCGCGGTGGGCTGCCTGCAGCGCGGCGGCGCGGGCCTGCCAGCGGGCCTGGCGGCGATGCCCGGCCAGGCCGCGGAGCGCATCGGCGGCGGCCAGCACGTCGATGTCGTGGCGGTCCAGGCGGGCGCGCAGCACCAGGTCTTCCACGCTGGCGAAGGGCCGCGCGGCGCGCGCGGTTTCGATGCGCCGCGCGGCCGCCTCGCGCATGCCGCTCACGCGGCCGAGGCCGAGCCGCACCGCCGGCTGCGCGTGGGTTGCCGCCTCATGCTCGAGCGTGCTCTCCCAGCCGCTCACCGTCACGTCCACCGGGTGCGTGCGCACATCGTGGCGGCGCGCGTCCTGCACCAGTTGCGAGGGCGAGTAGAAGCCCATCGGCTGGCTGTTGAGCAGCGCGCACAGGAAGGCGGCCGGATGATGGCACTTGATCCACGCGCTGATATACACCAGCTTGGCAAAGCTGGCGGCATGGCTTTCCGGGAAGCCGTACTCGCCGAAGCCTTCGATCTGCTTGCAGATGGCCAGCGCGAAGGCTTCGGGATACCCGTTGGCGGTCAGCGCCCTGACCAGCTTGTCCTGGTGCTTGCGCAGGTCGCCCTTGCGCCGCCACGCCGCCATCGAGCGGCGCAGCTGGTCGGCCTCGCCGGGCGAGAAGCCGGCCGCGTCGATGGCCAGCTGCATCACCTGCTCCTGGAAGATCGGCACGCCCAGGGTGCGGCCCAGCACGTTCTCGATGACTTTGTCGTGGTACACCGGCGGCTGGCCGGTGCGCCGCACCAGCTCGCGCCGCTTCAGGTAGGGATGCACCATGCCGCCCTGGATCGGGCCGGGCCGCACGATGGCCACTTCCACCACCAGGTCATAGAAGGTGCGCGGCTGCAGGCGCGGCAGCATCGACTGCTGCGCGCGCGACTCCACCTGGAACACGCCGATGGTGTCGGCCGCGCAGATCATGTCGTAGGTCTTCCCATCATCGCGAGGAATGTCCGCCATGCTGCGAGGCGCGCCGGGGAAACCGCCGATCATCTCCAGCGCGCGCCGGATCGCCGACAGCATGCCCAGCGCCAGCACGTCCATCTTGAGCAGGCCGAGCGACTCGAGATCGTCCTTGTCCCACTGGATCACGCTGCGGTCCGCCATGGCCGCGTTCTCGATCGGCACCAGCCGCGACAGCTTGTGCCGCGCGATCACGAAGCCGCCCACGTGCTGCGACAGGTGGCGCGGAAAACCGCGCAGCTGCGTGGTCAGGCTGGCCCACTGCCGCACCGCCAGGGACTCGGGATCCAGCCCGTACTGGGCGATGCGCTCGAGAAATCCCCTGCCGCCGTCCCACCACGCCTGGCCCTTGACCACCTGCTCGACCACGCTGGCATCGATGCCCAGCGCGCGGCCCACGTCGCGCAGCGCGCTGCGCGAGCGGTAGGTGATCAGCGATGCCGCCAGCGCGGCGCGGTCCCGGCTGTATTTCTCGTAGATGTACTGGATGACTTCTTCGCGCCGCTGGTGCTCGAAGTCGACATCGATATCGGGCGGCTCGTCACGCTCGCGCGAGAGGAAGCGGCCGAACAGCATATTGGCGTCGGCCGGATGGACCTCGGTGATGAACAGGCAATAGCAGACCAGCGAATTGGCCGCCGAGCCGCGCCCCTGGCACAGGATGCCTTCGCCGCGCGCGAAACGCACGATGTCGTGCACGGTGAGGAAGAACGACTCGTACTGCTTCTCGCGGATCAGGGCGAACTCTTGCGTCAACTGCGTTTCCCACCTGGGTTCGAGTCCGCCGGGAAAGCGCAGCTTCACGCCTTTCATGGTCTCGCTGTACAGGTAGCCAAACGGCGTCAGGGCAGCGGGCACCAGTTCTTCCGGATATTCGTAGCGCAGCGTATCCAGCGAGAAATCGCACAGGCCGGCGATGCGCAGCGTCTGCGCCAGCGCATCGCGCGGGTACAGCCGCGACAGCCGCTGGCGCATGCGCAGGTGCTGCTCGGCATTGGGCGCCAGCGCCATGCCGCATCCGGCCAGCGTCTGCCCGGTGCGGATCGCGCTCAGCACGTCCGACAGCGGCTTGCGCGAGCGCACATGCATGGTCACCGCGCCCGCCGCCGCCAGCGGCACGCCGGCCTGCGCGGCGGCATCCTCCAGCCGCAGCCGGTGCAGGGCATCGGCATGGCCCTGCAATTGCTCGAGCGCGATCCAGGCGCGCGCGCCGAAGACCTGCCGCATCCACTGCGCCTGCCGCAGCAGCGCCTGCGGCTCGGGGCAATACGCGGGCAGCAGCAGCGCCACGCAATCGGGCATGCCGCGCAGGTGGGCCTGCTCCGCCTGCGGCGCGGCGATGTCTTCCGGGTGCAGGCAATAGGCGCCCTTCCCCGCGCGCCGGCGGCCCAGCGTGATGAACTCGCAGAGATTGCCGAAGCCTTCGCGGTCCTGCGCCAGCAGCACCAGCCGCAGCGCCGGCTCGCCATCGTGGCCGGTGAGCGTGAAGCGGCTGCCGATCAGCAGGCGGAACTCCTGCGCGGCGGCGGCCACGGCGGATAGCTTTTCATGGCGGAGCAGGCGCGCTTCGGCGGCCTCGCCGGGGCCCGCGGCGACCGCGGCATCCAGCCAGGCGCCCTGCGCGCCTGGCTCGCTGCTTTCGCCCTCCTGCGCTTCTTCCGCGGCCAGGGCCTCCAGGTCATCTTCGCCTTCCTCGTCCTCGCCCGCATCCAGGCCGGCGGCCAGCCGCGCCGCGCTGCGCGCGAGCGCGTCGCTGGTGCGCTCGCGCAGATCCTTGAGCGCCTGGTGCGCGCGCGCCGTGCCGGCCACCGAGCATTCGTCGGTCAGCGCCAGGCCGCCATAGCCCAGCGCGAACGCGCGCTCGATCAGCTCCACCGGGTGCGAGGCCCCTTCGAGGAAGGTGAAGTTCGAGATGCAGTGCAGCTCCACATAGTCGGGCAAGGCCGGCAGCAGCGCCGAGAGCGCGGCCGGCAAGGCGGAAAACGAAGGAGCGGCAGGCTGGCTGGACATGATGGAGGCGGACGGGAAGCAACGATGCGAAACTGGAATGCGAACAGGGAATGCAAATAGGGAACGCGAAATAGGAAATGCGGGGGCCTGGGGGCCGTTCCGGTTTCAGAACAACCCGTGGAGGAACCAGCGGTACTCGCCGCCCTCCTCCCGCCCCGGGCGCTGGCGATAGACCCAGCAGCGCAGGCCGTCGGCGCGCTCGGCGACGAAGTAATCGCGCGTGGCCAGCGCGTCGTCCCACCAGCCGGACTCGATGCGCTCGGGCCGCGACAGCAGCGCCAGCGGCCCGCCGTGGCAAGGCCGGTGGCGCTGCACGGTCAGTGGCAGCGGCTGCGCCAGCAGCCAGGGCGGGCGCTCGGGCCAGGCCTGCGTGCCCGCCCCCTGCGCGCGCGCGGGCATCTCGTCCACGGGGCACCAGCGGCTGGCGCGCTCGGGCCGGTGGTCCGCCAGCGGCTGCGGCTGCAGTACGTTCTCGCGGCCCAGGCGCGCCATCAGCGTATCGAGCAGGCGGCCCAGCTCGGCCGGCGTGCCGCCCGGCTCGGGAAACAGCGACTCGCTCTGCGGCAGGTACGCCTGCATGGCCTCCACCACCAGCATCAGTCCCACCGCCGGCACGGTGAACTGCACCCTGTCCAGCCGCTCCTGCAGCAGCCGGGACAAATGCGCCGGATCGCGGCTGGGCTCGGCCAGGCTCACCGTCACCGGCGTGGCCGGGGTCTCGCAGCCCAGGCGGTAACGCTCATGCTCGAGCCGCAGCACCACGCGCGTCACGCCGGCCTGTTGCACCGCCAGCCAGCCGCCCAGCGCCAGCAGCAGGCGCTGCGCGCCCGCCATCACGCCCTGGACGGATTCGGTGCGGCCCGGCAGCTCCATGCGCTGCGCGAAGGCGGGCGGCGCGCCGAACCAGGCAAAGCGCACCGGCACCTCGCCGTAGGCCTGGTCCAGCCGTACCAGCAAGTCCGCGCCGAGGCGGCGCCGCAGGCCGGCGCGCGGCAGGCGGCGCACCTCGCCCACGGTGCGGCAGCCGATGCCGTCCAGCCAGCCCTCGTCGGCCACGCCATGCAGCATCCCCACCGGCAGCCGGTCCAGCAG
>NZ_JBFTND010000070.1:0-31654 GCF_056397305.1 Cupriavidus sp. 05N40 | reverse complement strand
TCGCCAAGGGATTCAGCGGCGTGCAGATCGGCGAACACCTGCGCTTTGCCCAGCGCGACTGGACGGTCGTGGGGCACTTCGATGCAGGGGGCAGCGGCTTCGACTCGGAGATCTGGGGCGATGTCGACCAGCTCATGCAATCGTTCCGGCGGACCAGTTATTCGGCGATGGTGTTCCGCCTGGCGCAGACAGGCAGCTTCGAGCGCTTCAAGGCCGACATCGATGTCGACCCGCGGCTTGCCAACGAGGCGAAGCGCGAACAGGCCTTCTACAGCGACCAGTCGAAGGCGCTCTCCACCTTCATCAACATCCTTGGCTTCACGCTGTCGACGATCTTCTCGATCGCGGCGATGATCGGCGCCATGATCACCATGTACGCATCGGTCGCCAATCGCGTCGCGGAAATCGGCACGCTGCGCGCGCTCGGCTTCAAGCGCGTCAACGTGCTCACCGCTTTCCTGGTCGAGGCCCTGCTGCTGGGCCTGGCAGGCGGCATCTTCGGCCTGGGCTGCGCGGCATTGATGCAGCTGGCTTCGTTTTCCACGACCAACTTCCAGACCTTTGCCGACCTCTCGTTCCGCTTTATCCTCACGCCTTCCGTGGTGGTGAAGACGCTTGCATTCTCGATGGCGATGGGCCTGATCGGCGGCTTCCTCCCGGCGCTGCGCGCGGCACGCATGAACATCGTCGATGCGCTGCGGGCGCATTGATGGCAGGCGGCGCCCGCCACCGAATGCCGCGCGACACCGCCAGGGGGCGTGCCTCAGGACAGCCCGCCATGCTCCGCGAAACATAGCCCCAGGAATTGCATGACGGCCTGGATCCGTGGCGCGCGGCGGATGTCGGCGTGCACGACCAGCCAGATCTCGCGCGTCAGGCGCTTTCCCTTGCATTTCACGCGCCGCAGGGCGCCGTCGCGCTCGCCCAGGAAATGGGGCAGCGCCGCGATGCCCACGCCGGCACGGGCGGCCGAAGCCTGGATGTCCAGCTCGTTGCTGACCATCACGATGGGCCGGCCTAGCGCCTGCTGTTTCAGCCATTCCTGCTGCGGCGACCCTTCCATGCTGTCGTCATAGGCGATATAGCCGTAGTCGGACGGCGCGGTGGCGTCCAGGTAGGCAGCGCAGGCATAGAGGGAGAACGCCACGGTGCCGAGCTTGCGCACCACCAGCTCGCCTTCTGCCGGACGGCTCAGGCGCACCGCCAGGTCGGCCTCCCGCCGGGTCAGCGAGGCCACGCGCGTGGCCCCGGTCAGGCATACGCGCAAGGCCGGATGCCGCGCGCGCAACTGGCCCAGCCGGGGCGCGATCACCGCGGCGGCCATCGATGGAGGCGCGCTGATGGTGACCTCCCCGCTGACGCCGGTCTGGCCGGCCGCCGCCGTACGCTCCACGGCATATGACTCGTGCTCCATGCGCGTGGCCAGGGCGGCGATGCGTTCGCCCTCGGCGGTCAGCAGATAGCTGCGCGGGCGCCGGTCCACCAGCTTGAGTCCCAGCGAGCTTTCCAGCGCGGCGATGCGCCGCGCCACCGTCGCATGGTCGACCTTGAGCCGCCGCGCGGCGCCGGACAGCGAACTCTCCTGCGCGAAGACACCGAAATGGCGCAGATCCTCCCAGTCGAACATGGGTGATTTCTCACATGCGATGTGAATATTTGGGGAATTTTACACAGGCGGAGAAGCTTGCAGAATGGCAGCCATGCCGTCGCGACGCAAGCAACAGCGGTCCTTGCGGATTGCCCGGCGACTTTCCACACGCATGCGCGGCACGGCCAGGGCTTGCCAGGCGCATGCAACTCAACTGACAAGGAGTCAGCCATGCGCAAGCCAGAAAGCCTCGCCTATCTCGGCATCGTCGTCTCGACCTTCTTCTGGGGGACGAACTTCAACGCCGGTGCGTTGATCATCCGGCATATGACACCGATCAGCGCCTCGATCGAGCGCTTCGTCATCTCGACCGTCCTGCTGCTGCTGATCTTTGGCCTGCAGGGCAAGCTGCGCCTGAGCGTGCTGCGCAAGAACCTGTGGGCATACATCGGCCTGGGCCTGCTGGGGTTCACCGCATTCAACCTCGCCACGTTTTTCGGCCTGCAGACCACCACCCCGATCAACGGCGCGCTGATCCTTGCCACCACGCCGTTGTGGACCATGCTCCTCGCGGTGGTCTTCGAGGGCGAACGTATCGATCCCGGGCGCGCGCTCGGCCTGGTCTTCGGCCTGCTCGGCGTAGGCCTGGTGATCACGCGCGGCGACATCCACATGCTGCTCGCGCTCAAGGTGGCGCGCGGCGATGCCATCATTCTCGCGGGCAGCCTGGCCTGGGCCGCCAACATGGTCGGCACGCGGCGCTTCGTCAAGGACGCCACGGCGCTGGAGAACACGGGCTTCTCGATGTTGTTCGGCGCCATCGGCCTGATCATCCTCGGCTTCGTCTTCGAACGGCCGCTGGCGAGCATCGCCGCCGCGCCCGCGAGCATCCATGCCGCCGTCCTGTATCTCGCCGCGGGCGGTTCGCTGCTGGCCTACCTGCTGTGGTTCCGCGGCATCCACCACATCGGCGCGGCGCGCACTTCGATCTTCTTCAACCTGGCGCCGGTGTTCACCATGCTGGTTTCCACCGTGCTCGGCGTGCCCCCCAACGCATGGCAGGTGGTGGGAGCGGGCGGGGTGATCCTGGGCGTGGTGTTCGCCTCAGGCCTGGTCGCCATGCCGGCCAGCACCAGGGCGGCGCAAGGCTGACGCGGGGCGCCGCATGCCGGGCGCATGCGGCGCCCCGCGGCCCCCTTGCCGGGCTCAGCGGGCAATGCCGGCAAGCTCCAGCGCCGCGGCAGCATACGCTTGGGGCGCTTCCTCCGGAAGGTTGTGCCCTGCGTTGTCCACCACGCGATGCGAGCGCGGCCCGCTGAACCTCGCGGCGGACGATTTGCCATCGGTCGCGGGGAAATTCCCGTCGGCCTTTCCGTCCAGCGTAATGGCCGGGACCGTGATGACGGGCTGGGCGGCAAGTCGCTTCTCCGTCGCTTCGTATGCCGGGAATCCCGGGGCAAGACCCAGGCGGTGACGGTAGGAATGAATCACCACGTCGACGTAGTCCGGGTTGTCGAACACGCTCGCCGCACGATCCAGCGTGGCGTCGTCGAACTGCCAGCTCGGCGAGTTCCGCTTCCAGATGACCCTGGCGATTTCACGCCTGTTGGCCGCCAGGCCCGCCCTTCCCCTTTCGGTCTGGAAGTAGTACTGGTACCACAGCCCGGATTCGATCTGCGGGGGGATGGGCAATGTCGATCTGGCGATGTCTTGTATCAGGTAGCTGTTGACCGAAACCAGCCCGGCGCATCGCTCGGGCCAGAGCGCGGCGGCGACGCATGCCGCGCGGCCGCCCCAGTCGAAGCCGGCAAGGACCGCGCGCGGCATGCGCAATGCGTCCATCAGCGCGATCACGTCGGTGCCGATCGCGCCCTGCTGGCCCGACCGGGGCGTGGCGGCATCGAGGAACCGGGTCGGTCCATGTCCGCGCAGATGCGGCACGATCACCCGGCATCCACGGCTGGCAAGCATCGGTGCGACCTCGATGAAGCTGTAGACGCTGTACGGGTAGCCATGCAGCAGCACGACGGGCGGTCCGTCGGCCGGCCCGGATTCGTGGTAGCCGATGTTGAGGACCCCGGCGTCGATGTGCTTGAGCGGTCCAAGCTGCTGCATCGCCGCGGCGTTTCCGGGATCGGCCTGGGCCTTGGCGGCAAATGCCAGTTGCGGCAGGGCGACGCTTGCGGCAGCGCTTGCGGCGGCGCCCTTCAAGAGCAGGCGACGCCGTTCGTTGACAGTGGTAGGCATGAAAATCCTTTCCCTGACGGGCAAGTAGGTGGCTGGGAGCGATGCCGGCCGGCAAGGTTCGCGCGCCGGCCGGTCTTCCTGGCGCGGCTTGCGCCTTATGGCAGCTGGTACTTTTCGCGCACCAGGTGGCCGATCCCCATGCGGTCCAGGGTGTCCAGCGGGCACAGGAACGTGACGCGGACGGTGCCGGGCAGGCGGCTGATCTCGATGGAGCCGTTGATGGTGGCGCGGTTGAGTACCTCTTCATAGGGTAGGCCCGTAACGGCCGCGGCGCGGCGCAGACCGTTCTCGGTGGCGGCGTTGAGGTTCACGCCGCTGCCGATAAAGGTGATCGGGCCGTTTTGTTCGATTTCGCCTTGTCCCCAGCGCGCGCCAAGTTCACGCACCCGCTGGCGCTGCTCGGCGCTCATCGGCCGGGCCATGGGGGGCAGGTCGTCGATGTTCTGCAGCAGGATCGGCCCGTCGAGCGTGAGGTGCTTGATGACCTCCACCGTCAGTTCCGTTTCGCCGGACACGTCGGTGGCGTGGCCGGCGATCTCGCCGTTGCCCTGCTGGGCATGCATGTCGCCCATGTACACGCCGGCTCCCGGCACCTTGACCGGGCAGATCAGGATGCAGCCCTCGCGCACCGAATTGGTGTCCATGTGGCCGTCAGTCTTGGCCGCGTGCAACTCCTCCTGGGTCATGCCGTACCGGTGCGGCGCACCCACCAGGTACTGGCCGAAATCGGCGCAATTGTGCGAGTCCGGCAAGTCGCGTGCCGGCGTGGTGCCGATATTGCCGAGGAACGGGCGCATATGCGCCGCCACGCCAGGGATGTCGGCGCGTGCCAGCGACAGGATCGAGTGCTGGGCTGCCAGCGAGGGCAGTGCGGACATCTCCGCCGCATTGCCCGCCAGGCGGTTGGCCACTTCCTGGCTGACGGTGAGGCTGACCTGATTTTCCTGGTCCAGCACGATCACGTAGCCATGGCTGAACCGGAAGGCGCTCACCTCGGCCCCGCAGTGATTGCAGCGGATCGCCTCCTCGCCAATGCCCTCGACGTGGCTGGCCGGGTGTTCGGTACCGCATGCGGCGCAGAATTTGGCAACGAAGGGGTCACCGTGATAGCGGCCTTCGACAAAGCGCATGACGCCCGAGGAGGTGGCCACCGAGGTGACGCGCATGCGTTGAATCTTCAGCGCGACGGCGTCGCCGATCTCGGCGCCGGCGATCGCGACCGGTTGCGTCACTTCGTGCCCGCCCTGGAACGACGGCGTGATCATCGGCCCCCAGCAGCCTGGCGGGGTACCGGTAACCAGGGTGCCGCCATCGGCCAGCGGCCCCAGCATTGGCTGGCTGGGTCCGATCAGTCCGCTGGTGTAGGTCTCGACGCGAAGCCACTGCTGGGCCGGCTGTGCGGCGTGCGCGTCATGCTGGGTGGTCGTCATTTTCTCTCTCCATGTCCGCATCGCGTGCGGCGTTCTGAAACCCGGGGGGCCGTCACGGCATTTCAGCGTCCGCGTGTATCCGGCCTGTTTCAGCAAGGAGCCGGAAATGCGGTGTTTCTTGTCGGCGGGCGGCCTGGATACACAGCGGTACAAAGCAATGTGCAGCCGCACGCTGGCGCGCGGGGTGCTTCCGGGACGGCCCGTGCACCCGGCAGGCCCGGAGCGCGCGGGTGCCCCGGCCCCTGCTTCGTGACGGTGGGGCATGCCCAAGTGACCTTGCTGGTGTTTGTCTCAGTAATTGGACGGACAGCAACCATCATGTGGCCGACGTCCTGCGGGGTGTCAGTTTCCCCCATCTCCGGAGATACCCTAGGCACGCAAAAACCCCTTGCAAAGCCAAAGTCCGAGTCGTAATCTAAAAAAAGAGATAGGCATGCAGATGCGGCCCGATAGCAGTCACTCCGATGCTTCGGGCAAATTTTCGGCGATATTGTCTAAAAAATGAGATCAACTCAAAGACGGTGACCGGCGCCACACCCGCCGGCCGTCAGACCCAAACCAGGCGGCAGTGTCGCCAGACCAGCATGACAACAGCAGGAGCAACCCACATGGAAGCAAACGCAAAAGCGCCGGCATCGCCCGCCGAGGCGCTCTCCACCCGATCCGCACGGCCCGGGCGCACCTCGTCCTACGCCTGGAAGGCGCTGGCGGGCTCGGCCATCGGCTATGCCATGGACGGGTTCGACCTGCTGATCCTCGGCTTCATGCTGCCGGCCATCAGCGTTGCGCTGAGCCTGAGCACGGGGCAGTCCGGCGCGCTGGTGACATGGACGCTGATCGGCGCGGTGGCGGGCGGGATCATCTTCGGCGCCCTGAGCGACCGCTACGGCCGGGTACGCGTGCTGACCTGGACCATCGTGCTGTTCGCGGTCTTCACCGGGCTGTGCGCGTTCGCGCAGGGTTTCTGGGATTTGCTGGTGTACCGCACGATCGCGGGCATCGGCCTGGGCGGCGAGTTCGGCATCGGCATGGCGCTGGCCGCCGAGGCGTGGCCGGCCAGCAAGCGGGCGCGGGTGTCGTCGTATGTGGCGCTGGGCTGGCAGGCGGGCGTGCTGATGGCTTCGCTGCTCACGCCGTTGCTGCTGCCGCATATCGGCTGGCGCGGCATGTTCCTGCTGGGCGTGGTGCCGGCGCTGGTGGCCTGGTTCGTGCGCAACCGGCTGCATGAGCCCGAGGTGTTCGTGCGCAGCGCGGAGAAGAAGAAGGTCAACGCCTTCCGGCTGCTGGTGGCCGATGCGCGCACCACGCGCACCAGCCTCGGCATCGTGATCCTCTGCGCCGTGCAGAACTTCGGCTACTACGGGATCATGATCTGGCTGCCCACCTACCTGTCGCGGGCGCTGGGCTTCTCGCTGACCAAGTCGGCAATGTGGACCTCGGTGACGATCGTGGGAATGATGGTGGGTGTCTATGTCTTCGGGCACCTGGCGGACCGCATCGGCCGCAAGCCCACCTTCCTGATCTTCCAGGCCGGCGCGGTGGCGATGGTGCTGGCCTATGCGCGCATGTCGGACCCGGTGACGATGCTGTGGGCCGGCGCCGTGATGGGCATGTTCGTCAACGGCATGATCGGCGGCTACGGCGCGCTGATCTCCGAAGCCTATCCCACCGCGGCGCGCGCCACCGCGCAGAACGTGCTCTTCAATATCGGCCGGGCCGTGGGTGGATTCGGGCCCATCGTGGTGGGCGCGCTCGCCGCGACGTACTCCTTCCAGGTCGCCATCGCGCTGCTGGCCAGCATCTATGTGCTGGACATGATCGCCACCTTCTTCCTTATTCCCGAGCTCAAGGGCGTGGAGCTGGAATAGCCGGGACCGCATCGCCCGAACCGAATCGCCCGAGCCACATCGCCCGAGCCACATCGCCCGAACCACATCGCCGGACCGGATCACGGCCGCCGCCGGCAGGCATCAAACAGACAGGAGTCACCATGTCACCATCCCTGTGCGGCGCGGACAGCGCCGCGACGGTCGCGTCGTACCGCTGCCGCGTCGTCGAGCATTACTGGGTCAACCGGCGCTACAAGTACATCCGGCTCGAAGCCGATGCGCCGATCGCCCGCATCACGCGCCCCGGACAGTTCTACCAGCTCAAGTGCCCGGTCAGCGACGAAGCGCAGCCCTTCCTGCTGCGGCCGATGAGCGTGTACGGCGCCGGCCCGGAAGACGGCCGCATCGAGTTCCTCTACAACGTCACCGGGCTGGGCACGCGGGCCATGGCAAGCCTGCCGGCCGACGGCCATATGGATATCGTCGGCCCGCTCGGCAATACCTTCGCCTTCGAGCCCGCGTACCGGCGCATCCTGGTGGTGGCGCGCGGCGTGGGCCTGGCCACCATGGCGCCGCTGGTGCGGCAGGCCGCCGAGGCGGGCGTGGCGATCACCGCGGTGATGTCCGCGCGCACCCGCGACGACCTGATGGACAGTGAGTTCCTGCGCGGCGCCGACGCACAGGTGCACGGCGTGTTCGACGAGGACGGTTCGTCCGCGGTGGAGGCGGTTGAGGGTTTGCTGCGCCGCCTGATCGACGAGCAGCGGCCCGATGCGCTCTACACCTGCGGCTCGCACCGCCTGCTGATGCTGCTGCAGCGCGTGCTGGCGGACTACCCGCAGGTGCGCGGCGAGGTCGCCATGGAGCAGCGCATGGCCTGCGGCATGGGCGTTTGCCTGTCCTGCGTGCGGATGTTCGACTGCGACGGCGACAAGCAATTCCTGCGGGTTTGCCGCGAAGGCCCCGTATTTTCCATTCGCGAAGTGGTAGGGGAGGTGGAGTTTGGCTGATCTATCCGTCCGGGTTGGCGATCTGACGCTGCGCAACCCCATCATGCCCGCCTCCGGCTGCTTCGCGATCGAGTACCGCGAGGCGCTGGACTTCAACCAGCTCGGCGCACTGGTGATCAAGAGCGTCTCGCCCAAGGCGCGCGCCGGCAATCCCACGCCGCGCGTGGCCGAAACCCACGGCGGCATGCTGAACTCCATCGGCATCCCGAGCAAGGGGCTGGACTACTACCGCGCGCACGTGCTGCCGCCCTACACGCGGTACGACACGCCRGTGGTGGTGTCGATCTCCGCCGATACGGCCGAGGAGTTCGCGCTGGCATGCGAGGCAATGTCATTGCCCGAAGTGGCGGTGATCGAAGCCAATATCTCATGCCCCAACCTCGAGGCCGACGGCATGGCCTTCGCCATGCTGCCGGAGACCACCTACAAGGCGGTGGCGGCGATCCGCCGGCGCACGCGCCATCCGTTCTGGGTCAAGCTCACGCCCAACGCCTCCAATATCGCGGCGGTGGCGCGCGCGGCGGAAGACGCGGGTGCCGATGCCATCGTCATGGGCAATACCGTGCTCGGCATGGCCATCGACGTGCACACGCGCAAGCCCAGGCTCGGCAATGTCATGGGCGGCCTGTCCGGGCCGGCCATCAAGCCCATCGCGCTGCGGCTGGTGCACCAGTGCTACCGCGCGGTGCGCATCCCGGTGATCGGCTGCGGCGGCATCCAGAGCGCGCACGACGCGGTGGAGTTCATGCTCGCGGGCGCCTCCGCGGTGCAGGTCGGTACCGCCTCGTTCCGCGACCCCGGCGTCATGCAGAAGATCGTCGACGGCCTGCATGCGTACTGCGACGAGACCGGCACCCCGGCGCTGCGCGACCTCACCGGGCAGGTCAGGCTGGACCGCCAGCTGAGCGACCGCTGGCTGCGCTTCGCCCAGCAATCGGGCTGAGCGCCCGCACCGCATCAATGGACATCTGTCATGGATATTGAGGAACTCAAGCCGCTCGCGCAGATGCTGTTCGACGACATCCGCGCGCTGTCGTCAGACGGCGTCGGCGTGACGCGCGACAGCTACGGCGCGGGCGAGACCGCGGCGGCCGACTACCTGCGCGCTTTCGCGCAGCGCGAGGGCCTGCACGTGGAGGCCGACGGCGCCGCCAACCTCGTGTTCCGCCTTGGCGGCGCGGCCAGCGACACCCCCGCCGCCTGGGTCGGGTCGCACCTGGACTCGGTGCCGCAAGGCGGCAACTTCGACGGCATGGCCGGCATCGTGGCCGGGCTGCTGTGCCTGGTCGCGCAGCAGCGCGCGGGCCGCGCGTCGCCCGTGCCACTCAACGTGATCGGCTTTCGTGGCGAGGAAAGCGCGTGGTTCGGCAAGGCCTACATGGGTTCCGGCGCCGCGCTCGGCAAGCTGTCGGCCGACGATCTCGCGCTGCGCCACCGCCAGCACGGCCGCACCATGGCCGAGTGCATGGCCGCGCTCGGCGCCGACATGGAAGCGATCCGCGCGCAGCAGCCGCTGTTCGACCGCGCCCGTGCGCGCGCCTACCTGGAGCTGCATATCGAGCAGGGCCCGGTGATGGTGGCGCGCGGCCTGCCGCTGGCGGTGGTGCCCGGCATCCGCGGCAATGTGCGCCACAACCGCATCGCCTGCCTCGGCGAGGCCGGGCATTCCGGCGCCGTGCCGCGCTGGCTGCGCAAGGACGCCATGTTCGCCGTGGCCGAGCTGATCGTGCGCCTGGACGAACACTGGCGCGTGCTGCTCGAGCGCGGCATCGACCTGGTGGTGACCACCGGCGTGGTCACCACCAGCCCGGAGGCGCATTCGGTCTCGCGCATCCCGGGCACGGTGAGCTTCAGCTTCGAGGCGCGCAGCAAGAGCGTGGAGACGCTGGAAGGCTTCTACCAGCTGATGCGCACGGAGTGCAAGGCCATCTCGCGCGACCGCGGCGTGCGCTTCGATTTCGACCGCCGCGTGGATTCCGCGCCGGCGACGATGGATGCGGGCCTGTCCGAGTTGCTGGCGCAGCAGTGCCGCGCGCAGGGCACGCCGTTCGAGATGGTCGCCAGCGGAGCAGGGCACGATGCGTCCCTGTTCGCCAATGCCGGCATCCCGACCGGCATGCTGTTCATCCGCAACGAGCACGGCTCGCACAACCCGGACGAGGCCATGGACCTGGACGACTTCATGCTCGGCGTGGGGGTGCTGGCAGGCACCATCGCCCGCCTCTGACGCGCCACGCCCCGCACACCGGAAGGAGACCCCCGAGATGATCCCGAACCCCCGCCGCCTGACCATCCGCCGCCCGGACGACTGGCACCTGCACCTGCGCGACGGCGACACGCTGCGCGCGGTGCTGCCCTATACGGCGCGGCAGTTTGCGCGCGCCATCGTCATGCCAAACCTGGAGCGGCCCGTGACCACGGTGGACGCGGCCCATGCCTACCGCGAGCGCATCGTGGCCGCGCTGCCGGCCGGCGCGCGCTTCACGCCGCTGATGACCTGCTACCTCTGCGACGCCACCGACCCCGCCGAGCTGCGGCGCGGCTACGCAGAAGGCGTGTTCGCCGCGGCCAAGCTGTATCCCGCGGGTGCCACCACGCACTCGGAACATGGCGTGACCGGGATCGCCCGCGTGGCCGGGGTGCTCGCCGCCATGCAGGAGATCGGCATGCCGCTGCTGGTCCATGGCGAAAGCACCGATCCCGCCGTGGATGTGTTCGACCGCGAAGCCGTGTTTATCGAACAGACGCTCAAGCCGCTGCTGCAGCGCTTTCCCCGCCTCAAGGTGGTGCTCGAGCACATCACCACGGCGCAGGCCGCCGAGTTCGTCGGCCGCGACGGCAGCGGGCGGCTGGCTGCCACCATCACCCCGCAGCACCTGATGTACAGCCGCAATGCGATGTTCGCGGGCGGGCTCCGGCCGCACTTGTATTGCCTGCCCGTGCTCAAGCGCGAGCGGCACCGGCTGGCCCTGCGGCGCGCCGCCACATCGGGCTCGCCGGCCTTCTTCCTCGGCACGGACTCGGCCCCGCATGTGCGCGCCGCCAAGGAGGCGGCGTGCGGCTGCGCCGGCATCTTCAGCGCGCCGGTGGCGCTCGAAGCCTATCTCGGCGTGTTCGGCGAGGAGGGCGCGCTTGACCGTTTCGAGGCCTTCGCCAGCGAGAACGGCAGCCGCTTCTACGGCCTGGCGCCGAACGAGGGCAGCATCACCTTCGTGCGCGAGCCCGGCCGTGCGCCGGAATCAATTGCCTTGCCGGACGGCGGAGCGATCCGGCCCTTCCTGGCGGGCGAAACACTGCAATGGCGGCTGGCGGATGCCGGCCAACCCGGCAAGCCGGAAGCCCGATCCCGGTAGCAAGCAATGGAGCAAGCCATGTCTGAACTACGAACCCGTCTCGGGCTCGCGGCCACCGTCGGCCAGGCCCTGCTGGAGGCCGGCTGCGTGAAGTTCCGCACCGACGAGCCGTTCCGGCTGCCGTCGGGCTGGGCCAGCCCGGTCTATATCGATTGCCGCCGGCTGATCGCCTTTCCGCGCCTGCGGCGCGAACTGGTGGCGCGCGGCCTGGCAATGCTGCGGGACCGCCATTGCCTGGAGGGCATCGACGCCGTCGCCGGCGCGGAATCCAGCGGCATTGCCTTCGCCGCCTGGGTGGCCGACACGCTGGACCTGCCCTTGCTGTACGTGCGCAAGGAAGCCAGGGGCCTCGGCCCGGCTTCGCAGGTCGAGGGCTTGCTGGCCGCGGGCGACCGCGTGCTGCTGGTCGACGACATGATGGCGGCGGCCCGCTCCAAGCGCATCTTCTGCGCGGCGCTTGGCGCCGCCGGCGCCACCGTGAAGGACATCTTCGTGCTGTTCGACTACGGCACCTTCCCCACCGCACAGGCGCTCGCGCCATGGCAGGTGACGGTGCATGCGCTCGCGGACTGGCGCGACATCCTCGATGCCGCGCAGGCCTCAGGGCATGTCGGCCAGCGCAGCCTCGACGAGCTGCGCCGCTTCCTCGACGACCCCGTGCGCTGGTCGCAGGACCACGGCGGCATCGGCACGCTGCCGACCTAGCCCGCGCCTTTCGCCCGCAGAGCAATCATCCGGCCGCCCGCCACAGCAGGCAGGCGGCGGGRCCCCCTTTTGCCGTCAGCCGGCGGGCAGGGCACTGGCAACGCCGGCGGCCAGGCAAGCCAGGACAACAAGCAAGAGCCACAAGCAAGAGACACACAAGAGCCACACGCAAAGACAACAACGACGAGGAGGAAACACATGCGGAAGATCGCGAAGAGAACGTCAATGGCCAGGAGCAAGGCAGCGCTGCTGCTGTTCGGCACGCTCTGCGTGGCCGGCACAGGGCACGCGCAGTCCGGCGTCACGCTCTACGGGCAGGTGGACAGCTTTGTCGGCAGCACCCGCGCCGCCGGCGGCGACCGCGCCTACGTGCTCGGCGCCGGCGGCATGCAGACTTCGTACTGGGGCATGCGCGGCAGCGAGGAACTCGGTGGCGGCCTCAAGGCGATCTTCGATCTCAACGGCTTCCTGCGCGTCGATGCGGGCAAGTCGGGCCGCTCCGATACCGATCCGATGTTCACGCGCAACGCCTTCGCAGGCCTGCAGAGCAACAGCTATGGCACGCTCAAGCTGGGCCGCAACACCACGCCGTACTTTCTCTCCACCATCCTGTTCAACCCGCTGGTGGACTCGTACAACTTCGCGCCGTCGATCTTCCAGACCTACAAGACGGCGGGCAGCGGCGCGCTCTATGATCCCGGCATCATCGGAGACTCCGGCTGGAGCAACTCGGTGGTCTACTCCACCCCGGTGCTGGCCGGGCTGACGGTCAACCTGATCTATGCCTTCGGCGAGCAGCCCGGCAGCGGCGGCCAGAACAAGTGGGGCGGCAACGTCCTGTACTTCAACGGGCCGTTCGCGGCGACGGTGGCGTTCCAGCAGGCGAAGTTCAACGGCGCGCCGGGCGATGTCACCGCGCCGGCGGCGCTGGCCGGCTTCGRCAGGCAAAATGCGGTGCAGGGCGGGCTGAGCTACGATTTCAAGGTGGTCAAGCTGTTCGCGCAGGGCCAGTACATCAAGACCGGCGTCGACAGCGCCAGCGGCGATATCCGGCACGCCAACGGGCAGCTCGGCGCGTCGGTCCCGCTCGGCGCCGGCAGCATGCTGGTGTCGTATGCCTACGCCAGGACCAGCAGCAACGCGGGCGAATTCCGCCGCAACACGGCCGGGCTGGCGTATGACTACAACCTGTCGAGGCGCACCGACGTGTACGCCGCGTACTTCTATGACCGGCTGACGGCGCAAGCGCACGCGGACACCCTCGGGGTGGGCTTGCGCCACCGGTTCTGAACGCGAACGGTGGGGAGGCCGGCCGCAGCCGGCTTACCTCAGGTCGTCATTTCAGGTCGCGGAACGACTTGCCCTGCGCCACCAGGTCTTCGAGCAGCCTGGCGGGCTTGAAATCCGCACCGAAGCTGGCCTCGAAGCGCTTCATGGCCGCCAGCACCTTGTCCAGCCCGATGGTGTCGGCATAGCACATCGGGCCACCGCGATAGACCGGCCAGCCATAGCCGTTCACCCACACCACGTCGATGTCGGAGGCGCGGATGGCCTTGCCTTCCTGCAGGATCTTGGCGCCTTCATTGATCATCGGGTAGATGCAGCGCTCCAGGATCTCCTGCCGGGACACCTCGCGGCTGGTCTTGCCCTGCTGCGCGGCGAAGGCGCGGATGATCTGCTCGACCTTGGGCGAGGGCACGGCGTTGCGCTTCTCGTCGTAGTCGTAGTAGCCGGCGCCGGTCTTCTGGCCGCGCCGGTCCATCTCGCACAGGATCTCGCGCAGCGTGGAGCTGCTCGATGCCTCGCGGCTCCAGCCCAGGTCCAGGCCGGCCAGGTCGCTCATGGCGAACGGGCCCATCGGGAAACCGAAGTCGTAGAGCACGCGGTCCACATCCCACGGCAGCGCGCCTTCCAGCACCAGTTTCTGTGCCTCGCGCTGGCGCTGGGCCAGCATGCGGTTGCCGACAAAGCCCGGGCATACGCCCACCAGCGCGGCGACCTTGCCGATCTTGCGGGCAAGCTCCATCGCGGTGCGGATGACGGGCTTGGCCGTCTTCTCCCCGCGCACGACCTCGAGCAGCTTCATCACGTTGGCGGGTGAGAAGAAGTGCAGGCCGATCACGCTCTCGGGGCGCGCGGTGGCGCCGGCGATCTCGTTGACGTCCAGCGCCGACGTGTTCGTCGCCAGGATGGCTCCCTGCTTTGCGATCTTGTCGAGCTTGCCGAAGATGTTCTTCTTCACCTCCATGTTCTCGAACACGGCTTCGATGATGAGGTCGGCGTCGGCGAGCTGGCCAAGGTCCAGCGACGGCGTCAGCAGCGCCATGCGCTTGTCGACGTCGGTGGCGGTGATGCGGCCTTTCTTCGCGGTGTTGTCGTAGTTGGCGCGGATGGTGCGCAGGCCGCGGTCCAGTGCTTCCTGCGCGGTTTCCACGATGGTGACGGGGTAGCCGGCGTTGAGGAAGTTCATGGCGATGCCGCCGCCCATGGTGCCCGCGCCGATGATGCCGATCTTCCTGACCGGGATCAGCGGCGTGTCGGCCGGCACGTCAGGCAGGTTCCATACCTGGCGCGAGGCGAAGAAATAGTAGCGCTGCGCAGCCGATTGGGTGCCGCCCATCAACTCCAGGAAGAGCTTGCGCTCCACCTTCATGCCTTCTTCGAACGGCAGGTTGACCGCCGCCTCGATGCAGCGGATGTTGTACTCGGGCGCGTCGAAGCCGCGGAAGCGGCGCGCATTGGCCTTGCGGAATTCGGCGAACAGCTCCGGCTGGCCGCGCGCGGCCTGCACCTTCTCGTCGAGGTCGCGCACCTTGCGCAGCGCACGCCCCTCGGCGATCACGCGGCGGGTGAAGGCGATGGCGTCCTGGCGCAGCGTGGCGTCGTCGGTCACCAGGTCGAACAGGCCCATTTCGGCCGCCTCGGCCGCGCCGATGTGCGCGCCGGAGGTCACCATCTCGAGCGCCTTGGCGGCGCCCACGATGCGCGGCAGGCGCTGCGTGCCGCCCGCGCCGGGCAGCAGCCCGAGGTTGACTTCGGGCAGGCCGCACTTTGCGGTCCTGGCCGCCACGCGATAGTGGCACACCAGCGCCGTTTCGAGCCCGCCACCCAGGGCGGTGCCGTGAATGGCGGCCAYGACGGGCTTGGGCGCGTCCTCGATGGCGGCCTGCACCTCGGCGAGCGCCGGGCCCGACGGCGGCTTGCCGAACTCGGTGATGTCGGCGCCGGCGATAAAGGTCTTGCCCGCACAGATCAGCACGATGCCCTTGACCGCGGAGTTGGCCACGGCCTGCGCGATGCCGTCGCGCAGCCCCGCGCGCACCGCCGCCGACAGGGCGTTGACGGGGGGCGAGTCGAGCGTGAGGATGGCGATCTCGCCTTCGATGGCGAGATCGGCTACGGCGTTGATGGCTGTCATGAGGGTTGGCTCCCGGAAAGTGGCTCGGAAAATCGGCTTCAGAAAATTTCGAACAGGCCCGCGGCACCCATGCCGCCGCCAATGCACATCGTCACCACGCCGAACTTCGCGCCGCGGCGCTTGCCCTCGATCAGCAGGTGGCCCGCCATGCGCGCGCCCGACATGCCATAGGGATGGCCGATGGAGATCGCGCCGCCGGAGACGTTCAGGCGTTCGTCGGGAATGCCCAGCGTGTCGCGGCAATGCAGGACCTGGCTGGCGAAGGCTTCATTGAGTTCCCACAGGCCGATGTCGCTCACTGAGAGGCCATGCTGCTTGAGCAGCCTGGGGATGGCGAAGACCGGGCCGATGCCCATCTCGTCCGGGTCGCAGCCGGCCACGGCCATGCCGCGGTAGGCGCCCAGCGGCTGCAGGCCACGGCGTTCGGCCTCCTTTGCCTCCATCAGCACCATGGCGGAGGCGCCGTCGGAAAGCTGCGAGGCATTGCCGGCGGTGATGAAGGCGCCCTGGGCCACGCGCTGGCCGTTCTTGAAGACCGGCTTGAGCGCCTGCAGGTCCGCCAGGGTGGTGCCCGGGCGGTTGCCCTCGTCCTTGCGCAGGGTGAGCTGTTTCTCGCTGACCGCGCCGCTTTCCTTGTCGGTCACCAGCATGGTGGCGCTCATCGGCGCGATCTCGGTATCGAAGCGGCCGGCTTCCTGCGCGGCGGCGGTACGCTGCTGCGATTGCAGGGCGTAGGCATCCTGCGCCTCGCGCGAGACGCCATAGCGCGCGGCCACGATCTCGGCCGTTTCCAGCATGGTCATGTAGATCTGCGGCAGCATCTGCACCAGTTGCGGGTCGGCGGCGCGGTAGCGGTTGATCTTGTCGTTCTGCACCAGCGAGATCGACTCCAGCCCGCCGCCCACGGCGACCTGCATGCCGTCCACGATGATCTGCTTGGCGGCCGTGGCGATGGCCATCAGGCCGGAGGCGCACTGGCGGTCCAGCGACATGCCGGGCACCGTCACCGGCAGGCCGGCGCGCAGCAGCGCCTGGCGCGCCACGTTGCCGCCGCTGCTGCCCTGCTGCACGGCGCAGCCGAGGATCACGTCGGCGATCTCGGCGGGGTCGATGCCGGCGCGCTGCACCGCATGCGAGATGGCATGCGCGCCCAGTTCCTGCGCCTGGGTGTTGTTGAACGCGCCGCGATGGGCCTTGCCGATCGGGGTGCGCGCGGTGGATACGATGACGGCTTCACGCATGGGTGGTCTCCTGTCTGGTTTTGAATCAATGCTCAGCCATGCCGGGACGAGACGTCCCTGGCAATGGCGAGGAATTTGTCGAGATCGTCGCGGATCTGCTTCTTGTTGAACTTGCCCACGCTGGTCTTGGGGATGTCGCGCGTGATGGCGACCAGCTTGGGCAGCATCCAGCGGGTGATCTTGCCGGTCTCCACGCCGTGCACCTTGAGGAAGTCGATGACGCTTTCCTCGGTGGCCTCGAACCCGGTGCGCACGCTCACCAGCGCCATGGGCTTTTCGCCCCACACCGGATCGGGCACGCCGACCACGGTGGCCTCGTGCACGAAGTCCGCCATGGCGATCAGGTTTTCCAGCAGCACGGTGGGCACCATCTCGGCGCCGCTGCGGATCACGTCCTTCAGGCGGTCGGCAACCGTGATATAGCCCTCGGCATCGACGCGGGCGATATCGCCGGTGTGCAGCCAGCCGTCCTGCCACAGCTCGGCGCTCTTCTCGGGATTGCGGAAATACTGCTCGGTGGCCCACGGCGCGCGTACCACGATCTCGCCCACGGTCTGGTCGTCCTGCGGCACGGGCTTGCCTTGCCCGTCGACCACCTCCACTTCCACGCCGAGGATCGGCAGGCCGGCCTTGACCAGCACGGCGTCGGTCGCCTCGCGGCCCTCCTGGACCATGGTCTTCTTGATAAAGGAGCTGACGATGGTGGGCGCGGTTTCCGTCATGCCATAGCCGGAACTCATGCGGAAGGTGGGGATCAGCGCCTCGAGCTTGCGCTTGAGTCCCAGCGGCAGCGCGCCACCGCCCACGCTCACGCGCACCAGGCTGCTGAGGTCGTACTTGCCCAGGTCCGGGTACTCCAGCAACATCGCCGCGATGGTGGCGACGATGCCCACCGAGGTCACGCGCTCGCGCTGCACCAGCTCGCAGAAGCCCTGCACGGTGAAGGTGCCGTGCAGCACGATCTTCTGCGCGCTGTAGACCGCCACGAAGGGCTGGCCCCAGCCGTGCACGTGGAACATCGGGGTGTTGAGCAGCGGCACCGCGCCTTCGCCCAGGCGCGTGCCCAGGCCGTCGGCGATGTCCTGTTCCGGGGTGTTGGCGATGGCCGTCTGCGCCATCATGTGGACCGTCATCAGGTAGAGCTGGCGATGCGTGAAGGTGGCGCCCTTGGGCTGGCCGGTGGTGCCGGTCGTGTAGCACAGCGTGGCGTTCACGTCTTCGTGCAGCGCCGGCCATTCGATGGTGTCGGGCTGGCCGGCGAGCAGGTCTTCGTAGCTGATCAGGCCGGGGATGCGGCTGTCCGGCAGGCCTGGCTTGTCGGACATGTAGACCACTGTTTCCACCACATCGCTGATCTGCTCGTAGATGCCTTCGAGCAGGGGCATCAGCGTATCGTCGACGAAGATCACGCGGTCCTGCGCATGCCGGATGGTGTAGACGATATGCTGCGGCGACAGCCGGACATTGATCGGGTGCAGCGTGGCGCCGACACCCGTCACGCCGTAGTACAGCTCCAGGTGGCGGTGCGTATTGAGCGCCATGGTGGCGATGCGGTCGCCGGCCTCGCCCGGCACGCCCGGCCGCACCTTGAACCGGCCGCGCAAGCCGTTGGCCAGCCGCGCCACGCGCCGGTACCACTGCATCCAGGTGAAACGGAAATACTCGCCGCTGACATGGTTGCGGTACACCACGCCGGTCTGGTCGGGGTACATCCGCACCGGGCGCTTCATGATGGTGGTGAGCACAAGCGGGTAGTGCGTGCTGAACTCCGGATAGGTCTTGTTCGCCATTAGGTCTCCTGAAGATCCCGGTATGTCCCGCGCAGGCGGGCTATGCGTTGGGCTCGCGCTGCGGCCGCGGCAGGCGGCGTGGTTCCTCCACCCGCAGCGCGAGCAGGAAGGCCATGCCCAGTACGGCGATGGCGGCCACGAACACCAGCGAAAAACGCACGCCCTGCGCCAGCAGCCCGCCAAGGACCGGACCGCAAGCCATCATGGCAAAGGTGGCCGTGTCGGAGACCGCGAGCAGCATCGGGCGGTCGCGCCGGTTGCCGAATTCGAGCGCGAAGTTGTCGGCGGAAGGGAAATAGCCGCCGAAGCCGGCGCCCAGTCCGCAGAACACCAGCAAGAAGGCGGGCAGGCTGTCGCACAGCATCAGCGCCGCGGTGGACACCGCCCACAGGCCGATGCTGGACAGGAACACCAGGCGGTAGCCGTGGCGGTCGGCAAGGCGGCCCCACGCCAGGTTGCTGGTGGTCTGCGCCAGCAGGTAGGCGATGCTCAGGTAGCCCAGCGTGGCGCCCGACAGCGGCAGGTGGCTGCCGACGAAGATGGCGTAGAACGGCACCGCCATCATGCTCAGCGCCACCAGGGCGCGCGCCACGAAGAAGCGCACATAGTGCTTGTCCGCGCGCAGCAGGGCCGGCACTTCGCGCAGGCGCTGGCGAAAGCCCGCCTGCGCGCGCACGTCGTGCAGCACCGGCTCGCGCATGCGCGTCAGCGCCGAGATGCCCAGGCTGGTGAGCACGAAGGCGGACAGGAAGGTAGTGGCGTAGCCGTTGCCGAACACATTGCCGCCCACCAGGTAGCGCCCGCCCAGGTAGGCCACGGCGGCGGCGATCAGCCCGCCGAGGAAGTTGCGCAGGGCACTGAGCGCGCCGCGCCGCTCCAGCGGGATGATCTTCGACGTCAGGTAGTTGAAGGTGACGTTCTGCACCCCGTTGAACAGGCCGAACAGCAGCAGGAACACCGCCGCCGCGCCCAGCGCGCCGGCGCCGGAGAGCAGGAAGGCCGACAGCGCCAGCCCGAGGATCTGCAGCCGCACCATCCAGCCCACCAGGTAGATCAGCGGCATCACGCGCTGGCGATGCTCGATCTGCGTGGCGCCCCAGATGGAGGACAGCGCCATGCCGGCGTACTGTGCGGACAGCACGCAGCCCACCACCAGCTTGGAGCCGGACAGCAGGTAGATATAGGCGGGCACGAAGGTGGGCGCGGTCACCAGCCGGAAGCCGGTCATGCCGAGCATGCCGTGGATCAGGTAGGCCTGGGCGTTGCGCGGCAGGTTGCACCGCACGTGGGCGAGGAAATCGTCTTCCGCCAGCGCGTGGGCCGAGGACGCATCGTGTTGTACCGTGCCGGGCATGGCGGCGCCTTCGGTGGCAAGGCCGGCTTTCATGCCGCCGCGCCCCCGGCCTGCGCGGGCAGCGATGCGTAGCGCTGCAGCGCCTGCRCCAGCTCCGCCTTCTCCAGCGAGAGCAGGTCGATCACCGCCTTGAGCCAGTCGGGCCGCTCGCTGGTGCATATCGAGATCGGTTGCGGCGTGGCGGAGTGCTGCGCCGCCAGCATGGCGTAGTTGGCCGCATAGCTGGGCGGGCGCACGTCGGTGGCCAGGTCGGCGATGGCGTAGGGATCCGGCGGGCCGCTGCGCGCGGTGTCGACGATCGGGATATATGGGTTGCGCGCGGCCGTGCCGCCGCCGGCCAGGCCTGGCCCGTCGCGCAGGATCGCGCCACGCACCTCGTGCGGCCGCGCGCCCGCCAGCAGCAGCGCGATATAGCCGCCCAGCCCGCGCCCGGCCACGGTGCAGGGGCCGAGGTGGGCCAGTGCGATATCGGCGTCGGCCATCAGGAACTCGCAACTGTAGCCGCCGCCGCGCGGGATGTCCGACTGGCCGTGTCCGGTGAAGTCGAGAGCATGCACGGCGCCGGGCCACGCCGCGTACTCGGGCGGCAAGGCCTGCGGCGAGCGCTCGCCCAGGCCGTGCAGCAGCAGCAGCGAAGGGCCGTCGCCGGCCTTGAGCGGATGCAGTGCCAGCCGCAGGCGGTTGTGGCGCAGGCGGATGGGCGTGTTCATGGACGCAGGAAGCCCAGGATCAGCGCCGCGGTCTCGTGCGGCTGCTCGATATGGATGAAGTGCCCGGTATCGCGCATCACGTGGACCTGCGTCGACGGCGGGAAATAGGGCGCCAGGTCGGCGGCGGTGGCATCCCAGCCCATCGGCTCGCGCTCGGTGCCGAAGATGGCCAGCATCGGCACCGGAAAGCCGGGCAGCCGGTCGGTCATCCAGCGCGCGCGCATGGGGCCAAAGCCCGAGGYGCCGATCACCGGGTCGAGCTTCCAGCGCCAGCCGCCGGCATCCTGGCGCGCGCCCAGCGCGGCAAGGTAGCGCAGCCAGTCATGGGACAGGCGCGGGTTCATGCGCGCGCGCCGGCGCGCCAGGTCTTCCAGCGTGCCGGGCTTGCGCGCCAGCGTGGCGCTGCGGCGGCGCGTGTCCAGCCAGTGCGTGATGATCTCGGCGGTCATCGACTTCTTCTCTCGCACCGCGCTGTCCGCATGCGGATTGCGAAAGGGCAGCCCGTCGATGGCCACGAAGCGGGTGAAGCGGTGCGGCAGCGCCTGGATGGCATGCACCAGCAGGGACCCCCCCTTGCTGTGGCCGATCACCGCGAAGGGCTCCCGCGTGACCGAGTCCGCCACCGCGAGCAGGTCGCGTTCGTCGGCGACCCAGCTATACATGTCGGTGTGCTCGGAATCGCCGTGGCCGCGGTGGTCGTAGGACACCACGCGGTAGCCGGCGTCCGCCAGCAGCGGCGCGAACACGTCGAAGGTGCGCGCGAAATCCATCGCGCCGTGCACCAGCAGCACCGGGGTTGCGCTTGCGTCGCCCCATTCGTAGACGGCGATGCGGATGCCGTCGGCGTCGACGGTGCGCATGCGGTCCGGCGCGCGGGCGCCCGGATAGCTGGCGTGCGCGGGCGGCGCAATGACGGCGGCAGCCGGCGGCGTGCCGTTGGCTTCAGCCTTCACTCGGTCTCCTCGTCTTCCACGCGGCCCCGGCGAACATGGTTCGCCGGTCAGGTTTCGTGGTTTTGGTATGTTTTTTCGATGCTATCACAGCGGCGCCGGGGAAGGGCGGGGTCACCCCCGGTCAAGCGCTAAAAATGCGCGGGATTCTTCCAGTACTGCTGTGCAGAACGCGGCAAAAACTGCGGATTTGACAGGCGACATCATGCACGAGGCGGGCGGGACGTCATGCACGACGGTCATGGCCAGCAAGCGGGGGATTATCTCCGTTTCGGAAATGGAGTATTGACGTTGACCGATGCGGATTATATAAACCAGCTACGCCAGCCGCGCCTGTGCCGCGGGCAGCGGGCAAGAAAACCAAGAACAGGACAGGAGACAAGCGTGGATGACCTGGAAACCTTCCGGCAGGAGGTACGTGCCTGGCTGGAAGCGCAATGCCCGCAGGAAATGCGGCAGCCGGTGCGCAACGACGACGATATTTGCTGGGGCGGGCGCAAGTTCAGGTTCCAGTCCGAGGCGCAGCGGCAGTGGCTGGCGCGCATGGCGGACAAGGGCTGGACCGTGCCGGAATGGCCGCGCGAATACGGTGGAGGGGGCCTGGGCCGCGAGCAGGCCAAGGTGCTGCGCCAGGAAATGCAGGCGCTCGGTTGCCGCGTGCCGCTGCAGAGCTTCGGTATCTGGATGCTCGGGCCGGCCTTGCTGAAGTACGGCTCGGAAGCGCAGAAGCGCGAGCACCTGCCCAGGATCGCGCGCGGCGAGATCCGCTGGTGCCAGGGCTACTCGGAGCCCAACGCGGGTTCTGACCTTGCCTCGCTGCAGACCCGTGCGGATGACCGCGGCGATCATTTCGTCGTCAACGGCCAGAAGATCTGGACGTCGTATGCCGACAAGGCGGACTGGATCTTCTGCCTGGTGCGCACCGATTTCTCCGCGCAGAAGCACACGGGTATCAGCTTCCTGCTGTTCGACATGGAGACGCCGGGCGTATCCACGCGCCCCATCGTGCTGATCTCCGGCAAGTCCCCGTTCTGCGAGACCTTCTTCGACGATGTGGTGGTGCCGCGCGCCAACCTGGTGGGCGAGCCCAACGGCGGCTGGGCCATCGCCAAGTACCTGCTCACGCACGAGCGCGAGATGATCAGCGGCATCGGCAGCCGCGGCGTGCGCCAGCCGCTGGGCGAACTGGCGGCCGAGACGATCGGGCGCAACGCGGGCGGCGAGATCGACGCGCCCATGCTGCGCGCGCAGATCGCCGCCTTCGAGATCGACGAGGCCGCCTTCGGCCTGGCCGCGGAGCGCGCGATGGATCTCGCCCGCCAGGGCGAAGGCATTGCCGCGTTCTCGTCGGTGCTGAAGTACTACGGGTCGRAGCTCAACAAGCGACGCTACGAACTGCTGATGTCGATCGGCGGCAGCGCCGCGCTGGAGTGGGAAAGCGAGCGCAGCCAGGAGGGCGCGACCGCGCGCGGTTGGCTGCGCAGCAAGGCCAACTCGATCGAGGGCGGTACCAGCGAGGTGCAGCTGAATATCGTGGCCAAGCGCCTGCTCGGCTTGCCCGGCGCCTGAGGCTTCCCCGAATCCACGCAGAGAGATCGAACCCATGGCAATCGTACTGAACCAGACGCAGGAAATGTTGCGCGAGAGCGCGCTGGCATTCCTGCGCGAGAGCGCGCCGGTTTCCACGCTGCGCAAGCTGCGCGACACGCGCGATGAGACCGGCTTCTCGCCGGACCTGTGGCACAGCTTTGCCGAACTCGGCTTCGCCGGCGTGCTGGTGGCGGAAGAGTTCGGCGGCAGCGGCCTCGGCGCGGTGGAGGCGGGCGTGATCATGGAGGCCCTTGGCCGCACGCTGGCGCCCACCCCGTTCTTTTCCACCGCGGTGCTCGGCGCGCTGCTGATCTCGCGCTGCGGCAATGCGGCACAGCAGGCGCAATACCTGCCTGCCATTGCCGCGGGCAAGCACCTGACCGCGCTGGCCATCGACGAGCAGGGCACGCACCGGCCCGAGCGGCAGGCATTGCGCGCGGCACGCCAGGATGGTGGCTTCGTGCTGGACGGCGACAAGATGTTCGTCATCGACGGGCACGTCGCCGATACGCTGATCGTGGCCGGGCGCACCGCCGGCGGCACCGACGATGCCGACGGCATCTCGCTGTTCCTGGTGCCGCGCGGCAGCGCGGGCGTCTCGGTCGAGCGCACCGTGATGGCGGATGCGCGCAATGCGGCGCGCATCCGGTTGCGCGACGTGAGGGTGGGCGACGATGCCGTGCTCGGCCCGGTCGGCGCCGCCGCCGGGCCGCTCGGGCAGGTGCTGGACCTGGCGCGCGCGGCGCTGGCTTCCGAGCTTGTGGGCATTGCCGACGAGGCATTCGAGCGTACCGTGCAGTACCTGAAGGAGCGCAAGCAGTTCGGCAAGATCATCGGTGAGTTCCAGGCGCTGCAGCATCGCGCCGCGCACCTGTTCAGCGAGATCGAGATCACGCGCGCGCTGGTGCTGCGCAGCCAGCAGAAGCTGGACGAAGCCCCCGCCGGGCCGGCGGCGCTGGTGTCGGCGGCCAAGGCGCGCGCCGGCACCACGGCGCTGCTGGCCGTGCAGGAGGGCGTGCAGATGCACGGCGGCATGGGCATGACCGATGAGTTCGAGATCGGCTTCTACATGAAGCGGGCGAGCGCGGCGCAGGCGCTGCTGGGCGACAGCCACTTCCATACGCAGCGCTGGGCCGTACTGCGCGGCTACTAGCCGTCTCCTTGCGCGCGGCGCGGTACGCAGGCGCGTGCCGCGCTGCGCAACTTCCTCTCCATCCAGCCACCCCCGGGGCCGCCGCGCGCGAGCGCGGCGTGGCCCGTGCTCGTGCGTTGCCGGCGTTCGCGCTGCCGGTTTGCAGCGCACAAGCAGCCGCCTGGCCCCGCATCAGACCTAGGTAAATCCACTAGACATTCGGGGCCCGCTTTGGTTGTCATGAATTAGAACTCTGAGTATGCTGGTTGCTCGATCTTCGAGAAGAGCAGGGCGCCAGATGGAAGAGCGCATGACCAAGGCTGGAGGCAAGGCGAATACGCGAATATCGCTTGATTAAGCCATCAGATGACGCAGGCGCGATTGGAGTCGATGATCACACGAAGCACCGGACAGGAGACGGAATGGTCGGCGCGGAAATCGTTATCGTGATTGCGGTATCTTCTGTCGGGGCGGTGCGCCCGAGATCGGCGGCAGCCGGGGCGCGGACATCATGAACGCCTACATCGCACGCCGCGTGATGGCGCTGATTCCCACGCTGCTGTTCGCCAGCCTGATCGTCTTCGTGATCGTGCGCATGGTGCCGGGCGATGTGGTGGACCTGATGCTGAGCCAGAACGACATCAGCGCCGACACCAAGAGCCGCGAGGACCTGGTCCGCCTGCTGGGCCTGGACCAGCCGATGTGGCGCCAGTACCTGCACTGGGCCGGCAATATCGTGCTGCACGGCGATCTCGGCCATTCGCTGTGGCAGGGCGAGCCGGTGCTGAAGATGGTGCTGGCGCGCATGCCCGCCACCTTCTCGCTGGGCGTGATGGCGCTGATCGTGGCGCTGTCGGTGGCGCTGCCGATCGGCGTGCTGTCGGCGATCCGGCAGGACACCGCGGCCGACTACGTGGCGCGTTCCTTCTCCATCCTGATGCTGGCGGTGCCGAGCTTCTGGCTGGGCACCATGGTGATGGTATTTCCCTCGGTCTGGTGGGGCTGGTCGCCCGAGGTGCGCTACGTGCCTTTCCTCGAGAACCCGCTGCAGCATGTCGTCAACATGCTGGTGCCTGCCGTCATCCTGGGCATGGCGCTGTCGGCCATCACCATGCGCATGACCCGGACCATGATGCTGGAGGTGCTGCGCCAGGACTACATCCGCACCGCCTGGGCCAAGGGGCTGGACGAGCGGCTGGTGATCCTGCGCCATGCGCTGCGCAATGCGCTGATCCCCGTGGTGACCCTGATCGGCCTGCAAGCGCCGCTGCTGATCGGCGGCGCGGTCGTGATCGAGCAGATCTTCGTGCTGCCGGGCATGGGCCTGCTGCTGCTCGATGCCGTCAACCAGCGCGACTACCCCGTGATCACCGGCGTGTTCCTGGTGGTCGGCGTTGCCGTGATGCTCATCAACCTGCTCGTGGACCTGAGCTACGGGCTGTTCGATCCGAAAGTGAGGCACCGCTGATGGCCCCTCCAGTCGCCAACGCGCCCGCAATCGAGCCGGCGCAAGCCGCGCGGCCCGCACCCGGGCGCCGCGCGCCTGCCGCCATCGCGCTGGCCGGGCGCCTGTTCCGCGAGAAGCCGCTTGGCGCGGCCGGCGCGGTGATCTGCCTGGTCTTCCTGTTCTGCGGCATCTTCGCCGGCTGGCTGGCGCCATACGGCGTCAACGAGATCAGCATGATGAAGCGGCTGCAGCCGCCATCGTGGGCCCATCCCTTCGGCACCGACAACCTCGGCCGCGACATGCTCTCGCGCTGCCTCTACGGCGCGCGGCTCTCGGTGATCATCGGGCTGTCGGCGGCCACGCTGGCCACCGCGATCTCGGTGCTGGTGGGCATCCTGAGCGGCTATCTCGGCGGCAAGTTCGACATGATCGTGCAGCGCATGGTGGATGCGTGGATGAGCTTTCCGGACCTGGTGATCCTGATCGTGGTGGTCGCGGTGCTCGGCCCCGGCAGCTGGCAGATCATCGGCACGCTGGGCCTGCTGCTCGGGGTGGGCGGCTCGCGCATCATCCGCAGCGCGGTGGTATCGGTGCGCGAGAACATGTACGTGCATGCCGCCCGCTCGATGGGCGCGTCCACCGGGCGCATCCTGTGGCGCCATATCCTGCCCAATGTCCTGCCGCCCATCATCGTGCTGTTCACCACGCGCGTGGGCACCGCGATCCTGGCGGAGTCCGGCCTGTCTTTCCTGGGCCTCGGCGTGCCGCCGCCCGCGCCGACCTGGGGCGGCATGCTGTCGGGCAACGGCCGCACCTTCATGTTCCAGGGGCCGTGGCTGGCGCTGGCGCCAGGCGTGTGTCTCACGGTGGTGGTCTACGCCATCAATGTCTATGGCGATGCCCTGCGAGACCTGCTCGATCCGCGCATGCGCGGATCCCGGTAAGCGCGCCGCCGCAGGAAGACCAAGCAGAGGCCGGCGCCATGACGCCAGGCCCGGGAGGATCCGGCGCGCGAGCCGACGGCACGCGCGGCCCACTTGACGAGACCAAAGACGGAGGGACGCGGTTTGAACAGAACTGGCTCGAACGGAACGGCAGCCTTGCTGGCCGCAGGCATGGCGCTGGCGCTGGCAGCGGGCGGCGCATGCGCGCAGGCCGAAGCGCCGAAGTATGGCGGCAATCTCGAAATCGGCTCGATGTACCCGACCATCTCGGCCCTGTCCTGGGACCTGGCGGACTGGAACTGGAAGCAGAACTACGATACCGGCCAGGTCTACGAGCAGCTGTTCGTGGCCGACCTCTCCAAGGCGAAGCGCAACGGCGGCAAGTACGCCTTCCATGCCGATGCCTGGCTGCCCGAGGATGCCATCCGCGGCGAGCTTGCCGAGAGCTGGAAATGGCTCGATCCGCTGACGCTGGAAGTCAGACTGCGCAAGGGCGTGAAGTTTCCCGCCAAGCCCGGCGTGATGGCCGAGCGCGAGCTGACCGCGGAGGACGTGGTCTACAGCTATGGCCGCCAGAACAGCAGCGCCAAGAAGATCCCGACCTACTACGACCACCTCTCCAAGGTCGAGGCGACCGACAAGTACACGGTCATGTTCCGCTTCAAGGAGTTCAACGCCGAGTGGGACTACCGCTTCGGCTGGGGCTACTACTCCGGCGTGATGCCCAAGGAAGTGGCGACGGCCGGCGCCGGCAACTGGAAGAACGTCAACGGCAGCGGGCCCTTCGTGCTGAGCAACTTCGTGCAGGGCAATGCCACCACCTATGCGAAGAACACCCTGTACTGGGACAGCGACAAGATCGGCGGCAAGGACTACAAGCTGCCTTTCGTCGACAAGGTGGTGCTGCGCACGGTCAAGGACGAGGGCACCCGCAACACCATGCTGCGCACCGGCAAGATCGACGTGCTGGAGAACATCGGCTGGAGCGCGGTGGATGAACTCAAGAAGAACGCGCCCGCGCTGAAGTGGTCTCGCTGGTTGTCCACCAACGGGCAGTACCTGGCGCTGCGCGTCGATACCAAGCCGTTTACCGACCTGCGCGTGCGGCGCGCGCTGAACATGGCGGTCAACAAGGAGGAGATCGTCAAGCAGTTCTACGGCGGCAACGCCGAGCTGTTCGCYTATCCGCAGCACCCGGAGTACGCAGGCTATTTCGAGCCGCTCAGCGCCATGCCGGACTCGGTCAAGGAGCTCTACACCTACAACCCGGACAAGGCGCGCAAGCTGCTGGCCGAGGCCGGTTACCCGAAGGGCTTCACCTTCAAGGTGCAGGTGTGCGCCTGCCAGCCGGACCACCTGGAGCTGCTACCGCTGATCGGCGCCTACCTGGAGCAGGTGGGTGTGAAGATCGAGATCCAGCCGATGGAGTACGGCGCCTTCCTCTCGGCCATGACCACCAGGACCAACGCGCCCGGCTACCTGATGAGCAACGGCCACACCAACCCGACCACCACGATCCGCAAGAGCTTCGTGCTGGGCCAGGTCTGGAACGCAGCGCAGTGGGGCAACCCGAAGTACGAGCAGCGCGTAGGCGAGGCGTTCCAGATGCGCGACCTCGGGCGCCGCCAGGAAGCGCTGCGCGCGCTCACGCGCGACGTGCTGGCCGATGCGCCGTATATCTGGCTGCCCACGCCCTACCAGTACACCGCGTGGTGGCCCTGGGTGAAGAACTACAACGGCGAGCTGCGCGCCGGCGCGGTGCGTCCCGGCCCGATCTACGCGCGCATGTGGATCGACCAGGACATGAAGAAGAAGATGGGGTTCTGAGGCCGGTTCGTCCCGCGATGCCAACGCGCGGGCCGCCGGCGCAACGCCGGTCCCGCGCCACCGAAGCCACTTCATGGAGGCCCGCATGACGCAGCCGATCCTGCAGGTGAACAAGCTGACCACGCGTTTCCGTACCGACCGCGGCGTGGTCACCGCGGTGGACCAGGTCTCGTTCGGCGTGGCGCCCGGCGAGACGCTGGCCATCGTCGGCGAATCCGGCTCGGGCAAGAGCGTCACGGCCCTGTCCATCCTGGGGCTGATCCCCAGGCCGGCCGGCCGCATCGAGTCCGGCGAGATCCTGTTCGACGGGCAGGATCTGCTCAAGCTCAGCGCCGCGCGCATGCGTGCCATCCGCGGCAACCGCATCGCGATGATCTTCCAGGAGCCGATGTCCTCGCTCAATCCCGCGCTCACCGTGGGAAAACAGATCGCGGAGCCGGTCAACCTGCACCAGGGCATGCCGTGGAAGACCGCGCTCGGCATTGCCGGCGAGCTGCTCGCCAAGGTGCAGATCCCCGAGCCGCAGAGCCGCCTGGGTGCCTATCCCCATCAGTTCTCCGGGGGCATGCGCCAGCGCGCCATGATCGCCATGGCGCTGGCCTGCAAGCCGCAGCTGATCATCGCCGACGAACCCACCACCGCGCTCGACGTGACGGTGCAGGCCCAGATCCTGGACCTGCTCAAGGCGCTGGCCGCCAGCTCGGACACCGCGCTGATCCTGATCACGCACGACCTCGGCGTGGTGGCGCGCTATGCCGACCGCGTCGCCGTGATGTACGGCGGCCGCATGGTCGAGACCGCCTCCGCGCGCGACCTGTACGCGCGGCCGGCGCACCCGTACACACGCGGCCTGATGGCGTCGGTGCCACGGATCGACGGCGATACCCGCCAGCCGCTGGTGCCGATCGACGGCCAGCCGCCGGACCTCACCGCGCTGCCGCCGGGCTGCGCCTTCATGCCGCGCTGCCGGCTGGCCGCCCAGCGCTGCGGCGTCTCGCGCCCGGCGCTGCAGCCCGTACGCTCGAACCACAGTCACCTCAAGGCGTGCTTCCTCCATGACCATGACTGATACCAGCGCCGCCGGTGCCGGCAATGCCACGCGCGCGGCCGCCCGCCGCGGCGACGAGATCCTGCGCGTCGAGAACCTGAAGGTCCATTTCCCTGTGACCAGGGGTGCGTTCGTCAAGCGCCAGGTCGGCTCGGTGAAGGCTGTCGACGGCGTCTCGTTCGCGCTCAGGCGCGGCGAGACGCTGGGCCTGGTGGGCGAGAGCGGGTGCGGGAAATCCACCACGGGGCTCGCCATCATCAAGATGCTTGCCGCCAGCAGCGGTCGCATCACCTTCGAAGGCGAGGACTTCGCCAGCTTCGGCAAGGCGCAGGAGAAACATTTTCGTCGCAGCGTGCAGATGGTCTACCAGGATCCGTTCGGCTCGCTCAACCCGCGCATGAAGGTGCGCGATATCATCGGCGAGCCGCTCGAGGTGCACGGCATGGCGCGCGACCGCGAATGCTGTCGCGCGCGGGTTGCGTCATTGCTGGAGATGGTCGGCCTGCTGCCCTATATGGCCGACCGCTACCCGCATGAGTTTTCCGGCGGGCAGCGCCAGCGCGTGGGCATCGCGCGCGCGCTGGCGGTGGAACCCAGCCTGATCGTCTGCGACGAGCCGGTCTCCGCGCTGGACGTCTCGATCCAGGCGCAGGTGGTCAATGTGTTCATGGAGCTGCAGCGGCGCCTGGGCCTGACCTATGTCTTCATCGCGCATGACCTCGCGGTGGTGCGCCATATCAGCGACCGCATCGCGGTGATGTACCTGGGGCGCATCGTGGAGATCGCCGGGCGCGACGAGCTGTACGCCAACCCCCGGCATCCCTATACGCAGGCGCTGCTGTCCGCGGTGCCGGTGGCCAGCGTGGAAGCCGAAGCGAAGCGTGAGCGCATCGTGCTGCGCGGCGAAGTGCCGAGCCCGCTGAACCCGCCGGCGGGATGCCGCTTCCATCCGCGCTGCCCGCGCGCGATGGCCCGCTGCGGCACGGAAGATCCCGTCTTGCGGGACCGCGGCGGCGGGCAGATGGTGGCCTGCCACCTGGAAGACTAGCGCCGCCCCGGGCAACGCTCAGCGGCCCGAGAAGATGCCCATGAAGAGGGGCCGGATGAAGAGGTCGGCGGCATTCTCGCCCGACGCATCCGGCACCCAGCGCCGCAATTCCACCGCCGCGTTGATCATGCCGTTGACCTGCAGCGATGCGATCGACTGATCCAGCGGCCGGATCGAGCCGTCCTGCATGCCCAGCACCAGGAAGCGCACGAAGCGCGTGGAAAGGCGGCTCATGACGAGCATCTTTTCCTTGCGCATGTCCTCGGGCAGCGCACCGTAGATGGTCAGCCGCAGCAGCGGCCCCTGCCCGGAGAACTGGTAGCCGACCAGGGCGCGGGCGACCGCGCACAGCTTGTCCCAGCCGCTGCCCGGGCCTGCTTCCACGCGCGCCTGCGTATCGCGGATGACGGCGAACATGCGGTCGAAGCAGGCGGAGATCAGGTCGTCCTTGTTCTCGTTGTGGTGGTAGAACGAGCCTTTGGTGAGGTTGAGCCGCGCCGAGATGCGGTCCGCCGAGGCGCCGCGGTAGCCGAGTTCGTTGAGCAGGTCGGTGGCGGCGCGCAGGAAGGCTTCCTGCGTGCTTTCCTGCGGATCGGGCCCGGGCGGCAGCGGCGCTGCCACGCCCGCATCCCAGCGCGACCGCGCCGCGGCAAAGCCGTTGAGCAGGATGTCCACCACCGTGTCCGCCACCTTGGGATAGTCCTGCGGCTCGTAGCGCTCCAGCCACGTCATGGCGCCGCTGGTCAGCGACAGCAGCAGGTGGGCGGCGGCGCTGCGCGTGTTGCGCTCGGCCGCGTCGCGCGGGGCAGCGTCCCGCAGCAGCTTGCGGATGCGGCGGAACATATCCGTATAGGCCGCGAAGGCCACCTCGGCATGGCTTTCGGGCAGCGCGCGGATCTCGCGGAAGCTCATCAGCTCCGGACGCTCGCCGGTGGCAGTGCGGGCCAGCCGCGCGAAGAACAGCGTGATGAAGCGGCGCACGCGCTCCTGCGG
>NZ_JBFTND010000069.1:0-35196 GCF_056397305.1 Cupriavidus sp. 05N40 | reverse complement strand
CTGCTGCGTTGCTCATGATGGTTTCCTTCGCTTGCGTTGGATTGGATTGCGGCTGGACAGCTTCAGACGGCGGTCAGGCCGCCGTCGACGGCGAGAATCTGGCCGGTAATGTGCTTGCCGGCGTCGCTGGCAAACAGCAGGGCTGCGCCCTTGAGGTCGTCGTCATCACCGATGCGCTGCAGGGGCGCGCGCTCCGACAGCTTCTCGACGCCGAGCTTCTCGATCGTTCCCTTTGTCATCTTCGACGGGAAGAATCCCGGTGCGAGCGCATTGACGGTGATGCCGTGCGGGCCCCATTCGCCGGCGAGCGCGCGCGTGAAATTGACGACGGCGCCCTTGCTGGTGTTGTAGGCGATGGTCGGCTGGCCCTTGGGGCCGTTACCCTTGAGTCCGGCAATCGAGGCCAGGTTGATCACGCGGCCGTAGCGGTTCGGGATCATCGACAGCTTGCCGATCTTCTGCGTCAGCAGGAAGATCGCCCGCACATTCAGGTTCATGACCTTGTCCCAGGCGGCCAGCGGATGGTCGGCGGTGGTCGCGCCCCACGTGGCGCCGGCGTTGTTGACCAGGATGTCGACCTTGCCCAGGCGTGCCATCGCCTCAACGGCGAGGCGCTCGATATCGTCCTCGGCGGCGTTGTCCGCGGCGATCCAGCTTGCGTCCACGCCCAGGCTGGCCAGGTGTGCCTGGGCAGACTCCAGCGCATCCGCCTTGCGCGCCGAGATCACCACGCGCGCGCCCTGCGTGCCGAGCGCCTCGGCGATCTGCAGGCCCAGGCCGCTGGACCCGCCGGTGACGAGGGCGGTGCGGCCCTTCAGGTCGAAAAGATTTGCCACAGCAGTCATTGCCGTCTCCTTGTTGATGGATGGATTTCGTCAGAGCACTTCGAACAAACCGGCGGCACCCTGCCCGCCGCCAATACACATGGTCACCACGACATACTTCGCGCCGCGGCGCTTGCCCTCGATCAGCGCATGGCCCGTCAGCCGTGAACCGCTGACGCCATAGGGATGGCCGACCGCGATCGCGCCGCCGTTGACATTGAGACGCTCATCAGGAATGCCGAGCTTGTCGCGGCAATAGAGCACCTGGCAGGCGAACGCCTCGTTCAGCTCCCACAGGTCGATGTCTTCCAGTTTCACGCCGGCGCGCTCCAGCAGGCGCGGTACGGCAAAGACAGGACCGATGCCCATCTCGTCCGGCTCGCAGCCGGCGACCGCGAAGCCGCGGAACAGGCCCAGCGGCTCGATGCCCCGCTGCTGCGCCAGCCTTGCGTTCATCACCACGCAGGCCGACGCGCCGTCGGAGAACTGGCTCGCATTGCCCGCCGTGACGACGCCACCCGGCAGCGCGGGACGGATGCGCGACACCGCCTCCAGCGTGGTATCGGCGCGGATGCCTTCATCGTGCGAGATCGTGACTTCGCGGGTGGTGACACGGCCGCCTGCGTCGACCACGCCCATGGTGGTCGTCATCGGCACGATCTCGTGGTCGAACCTGCCGGCGGCCTGCGCCGCCGCGGCGCGCTGCTGGCTGCGCGCGCCGTAGGCGTCCTGCGCCTCCTTGCTGATGCCGTAGCGCTTGGCGACCTGCTCGGCGGTCTGCAGCATGTTCCAGTACAACTCCGGCTTGTGCTCGACCAGCCACGGATCGCGCCGCATGTGCGTGTTGGCCTGGTTCTGCACGCACGAGATCGATTCGACGCCGCCCGCCACGATGGCCGGCGCGCCTTCCAGGATCACGCGCTGCGCGGCCATCGCAATGGTCTGCAGGCCGGACGAACAGAAACGGTTGACGCTGACCCCGCCCGTCGTCACCGGCAGGCCCGCTCGCAGGGCAATGGCGCGGGCGATATTGCCGCCGGTGGTGCCTTCGCCGAAGGTCCCGCCGATCACGCAGTCCTCGAACTCGGCCGGGTCCAGGCCCGAGCGAGCCACCGCATGGCGCACCGCATGCGCGCCGAGCGTGGCGCCATGGGTCATGTTGAAGGCGCCCTTCCAGCTCTTTGCCAGGCCGGTGCGGGCGGTCGAAACGATGACAGCCTCATTCATGATGGTTTTCCGTTGGGTTGGGGAATTCAGGCGTTGAAGGCGCCGCCTTCGTCAGCGATCTGATCGACCAGCGCGGCCGGCGTCCAGCTCGTGTCTTGCGCAGACAGCGCGCGCAGCGTGCGGCGGACATTGGTCACGCCGACCGTATCGGCGTAGAACATCGGGCCGCCGCGCCAGGCCGGGAAGCCATAGCCGTGCAGGTAGACGGCGTCGATATCGGATGCGCGCGCGGCGATGCCTTCCTCAAGGATCGCGGCACCTTCATTCACCAGCGCGTAGATCAGCCGGTCGACGATCTCCTCGTTGCTAAAGCGCTTCGGCGTCACGCCGTGCTGCTGCCAGTACGCCTCCAGCATGGCGCGCGTGCGCGCCGACGGCAGTGCCTTGCGCTGGCCGGCCTCGTAGTCGTACCAGCCTGCCCCGGTCTTCTGGCCAAAATGGCCCGCCTCGCACAGCTGGTCGCCCAGCGCGAAGCGCGGCAGCGACGGGGCTTCGGCATAGCGGCGCTTGCGGATAGCCCAGCCGATGTCGTTGCCGGCAAGGTCGGCCATCCGGAACGGCCCCATGGCGAGCCCGAATTCCTCGATGGCGCGGTCGACCTGTTCGGGCAGCGCACCCTGCTCCAGCAGCTCGCCGGCGCGCCGCGTGTATTTCGCCAGCATGCGGTTGCCGATAAAGCCGTCGCACACGCCGGACACCACCGCCACCTTGCCGATCCGGCGGGCCAGGCGCATCGCGGTCTGCAGCACATCAGGCGCGGTCTGCGCGCCGCGCACCACTTCCAGCAGGCGCATCACGTTGGCGGGGCTGAAGAAGTGCAGGCCCACCACGTCCTGCGGGCGAGCGGTTTCGGCGGCGATGCGGTCGACGTCGAGCGTCGAGGTATTGGTGGCCAGGATCGCGCCGGGGCGGGCCACTTCATCGAGCGCGCGGAAGGTGCGCAGCTTGACGTCCATGTCTTCGTAGACCGCCTCGATCACGAGGTCGCAATCGCCGACCCGGCCCAGGTCGACGGTCGGCTGCAGCAGCGCCATGCGCGCTTCGACGGCCTCCGCGGCCAGCTTGCCCTTCTTTACGCTCGCCTCGTAGTTGCGGCGGATGGTGGCGGCGCCCTTCTGCACCGCCTCTTCCGACACATCCAGCAGCACGACCCGCAGGCCGGCGCCGAGGAAGTTCATCGCGATGCCGCTACCCATCAGCCCGGCGCCGACGACGGCCACCTTGCCGATCGTCCGCTCGGCCACCGAGTCCGGCACGTCCGCCAGCTTGGCCGCCGCGCGTTCCGAGAAGAAGGCGTGGCGCAGCGACTTCGACACGGCGCCATTCATCAGTTCGAGAAAGAAGCGGCGTTCGAGCGCCAGGCCTTCGTCGAAGGGCAGCGTGAAGCTTGCCTCGATGGCGTCGAGGCAGCGCAACGGCGCCGGCAGGTTCTTGTAGCGGGCGGCAATGGCAGCACGCGCCACCGCCAGGTAGCCCTCGGGATTGGGATGGCGGACCGCGAGGTCGCGCACGCGCGGATGCGGCCCCGGACGCGCGGAGACCTCCCGCGCGAAAGCGAGCGCGGCAGCAACCACGTCGCCTTGCGCAAACCGGTCGAACAGCCCGGAGTCGGCCAGCGCCTCGGACGGGATCGACGTGCCGTGCACGATCATGTTGGTGGCCGCCTCCAGGCCGATCAGCCGCGGCAGCCGCTGCGTGCCGCCGGCGCCAGGCAACAATCCCATGGTCACCTCCGACAGCGCGATGCGCGCCTTCGGCACGGCCACGCGGTAGTGGCACGCAAGCGCCAGTTCGAGGCCGCCGCCCATTGCCACCGAGTGCACGGCGGCAACTACCGGCTTGGCGCTGTTTTCGATCGCCGCCAGCACCGTGTTCAGGCCCGGCTCGCCGCCAGTCTTCGGCGCATTGAATTCGCGCATGTCGGCGCCGCCGGAGAAGGCCTTGCCGGCGCCGGTCAGCACGATGGCCCTGACGCTGGTATCGGCCGCGGCGCGGTCGATGCCTGCGATGATGCCCACGCGCACGGCGTAGCCCAGGCCATTGACCGGCGGATTGGCGATCGTGATGACCGCGATGTCGTCGAAGACTTCGTATTGGGTGCTCATGGAAGGTCCTTTGCTGACGGGCGGCTTTGCCCGGCACTGGCTTTTGGAAGTGGAAATGGTCCGGATGCCCCGCTCAGGCGCGGACAGGCGTCGGGGCCGGCGTGCGCTGCAGGAAGCGCCGGAAGATTTCCTGCGCCTCCGGGGACTGGCGCAGGGTGTCGAAGGTGACCGTCTCCCGCCGGAGGCTGTCCTGCACCAGGGCCTCGGTCGCCTCGCGCACCAGGCCGCGCGTCGCCATCAAGGCCTGGCGCGGCTTGGCGGCGAGGCATTTGGCGACGAGCAGCGCCTCTTCGCCGGCCGCTTGCTGCGGCATGACGCGATTGACCAGTCCCGCGCGATGCGCTTCGGCGGCGGGGATGGTGGCGCCGAGCAGCAGCCATTCGGCGGCCTTGTTGCGGCCCACCACCTGCTGGAGCAGCAGCGTGGAGGCGAATTCCGGGCACAGGCCGAGATCGACAAACGGGAAGCGGATGCGCGCATCGTCGGAGGCGACGACGTAGTCGCAATGCAGCAGGACGGTGGCGCCGATGCCGACCGCGTGACCGCACACGCAAGCCACCATCGGCTTGCGCAGCGCGATGACCGCCTGCAGGAAAGGGACAGCGGGCGACGCCTTGTGTTCGGACGCCTGTGCGTTCACGAACAGGCCGATGTCATTGCCGCTGCTGAAGTTGCCGCCCTCGCCCTGGAGCAGCACGGCACGCACGTCATCGCGGCGATCGGCCTCGATGATGGCGTCGGCCAGCGCGCGGTACATCTGCGCGGTGATCGCGTTCTTCTTCGCCGGCCGGCTGATCGTCACGACCAGCACGCCGTCGTCCAGGTGCAGCAGCACGTCCGTGGCCATCTTTCTCTCCTTCGGTTCCGACTCCGGTGGAGTCATGTCGTTAAGGAGAGTGTGGATGCCAGGCGCGAATCCCGCTGTCGGAACTGGCTCTGCGCGCTGTCAGCGTTTTCTGAAGGTGGTGGAGGTTTCGGGAATCAGTCGATCAGGCGATGCTCGACGGCATAGCGCGCCAGCTCGGCGTTGCTGGCAACGCCGAGCTTCTTCAGGACGCGCGAGCGATAGGTGCTGACGGTCTTCACGCTCAGGAACATCTGACGCCCGATCTCCGTCAGCCGGATGCCGCGCACGATCAGCAGCATGATCTCGTACTCGCGCGACGACAGTTGCTGGTGCGGCGCGCTGTCGGCGACACGCCCAAAACCGTCGAGCAGGCAGTTGGCCACGGCGGGCGTCATGTAGCGCTTGCCCTTGGCCACGTTGCGGATCGAATCGACCAGCTCCATCGCGTCCATGTCCTTGGTGACATAGCCCGACGCCCCGGCCTGGAAGGCACGCAGCGCGTACTGCTCGGCCGGGTACATGCTCAGCACCACCACCGGCATCGCGGGTCGCTCGGCGCGCAGCGAGGGCAGCATCTCCAGGCCGCTGCGCCCCGGCAGGTTGACGTCGAGCAGCGCCACGTCGAACGACTGCTCGCGCAGGCGGCCAAGTGCCTCGGACGCGTCGCCGGCTTCGGCGACAACGTCAAACTCATCGTGCTCGGCCAGCAGCCGCTTGAGCCCCTGGCGGAAAATGGTGTGATCGTCGATCAGCAGCAGGCGAATCATGTCTCTCTCCGTCGATATGCGCCGGGTTGGTGGCGTATTCGTTTGCTTGTTCGTTGGTTTGTTCGTCGGTTTGTTCGTTGGTTTGTTCGTCAGTGCAAGGCGGAACCGGCACGCTCAACCGCACGCGCGCGCCGGAGCGGGGGCCGGTGTCCAGCACCAGCGTGCCGTCCAGCTCGCGCGCGCGTTCCTGCATGCCCAGCAGGCCAAGATGCCCACAGGACGCGGTGCGGTCGGAGTCGAAGCCGAGGCCGTTGTCCGAAATCTCCAGTTCCAGCCGGTCCGCCGCCCAGTCGAGGCGGACCGTCACTTCGGTGGCCATGGAATGGCGCGCGACATTGGTCAGCGCTTCCTGGAAAATCCGGTAGATGCCCATCTCACGGGAGCGGTCCAGTGCGCGCGGCGCACCGGAAGTCAGCAAGCGGGTGGCAATGCCGTAGCGCCTGTCAAAGCGTCCGAGATCGAGGCACAGGGTGTCGCACAGTCCGAGATGGTCGAGGGCGCCAGGCCGCAGCCCTTCGGATATCGTGCGCACGGCTTCAATCGTTTCCTGCGTGAGCTGAAGGGTCTGCGCCGCTGTGAGCGCCAGCGAGGCTAGCGCTGGCGCCGCCGCCCCGCCCTGCCTTGCGCGCGGCGCGCGCGAGCGGTCCAGCGCCTCGATGCCGCGCGACAGCCGCGACAGGTCGAATTTGATCGCCGTCAGCATGCCGCCGATGACATCGTGCAGTTCTCGCGCGACGCGGTTGCGCTCGTTCTCGCGCACGCTGTTGGCGCTGGCCACCAGTTCCTGCAGGCGCTCGCTGGCCTCGATCAGCTCGGCGCGCTGCCGCTCTCGCTCGGTGATGTCGATGCCGACGCCGACGATGGCCGGGCGCCCGTGGAACATCACGCGCGTGCCGTGGATTTCGAAGCAGCCGGGGTTTCGCGACGATGTCCTTCGAATGACGAACATCTCGGGGGCAGCGTATCCCCTGATCCTCCGCTGGTACTGGTTCAGCAGTGCCACGCGCTGCGAGGGATGGGCGACGTCGCGCAACCTGGCGCCGACCAGTCGCTCGCGCCTCAGCCCGCACATACGCGCGAAGGTCTCGTTGACATAGCGGAAGCGGCCGTCCTGCAGGATGTAGATGCCGGCGACCGACTGCTCGACGATGCCCTTGAAGGGAACCTCGTAATCGTCCAGGTCCGCGTTGAGTGCGTCGAATTCTGCCATGGCGGCGGCTCGCAATCTGCATGATGGTTGTCATTCTGGAGGATGACCATCACAATGCAGAATGTCAAGACAACAAACCGGGGATATGAATCATGGGCCACTCCCAGGCGGATAAGGCGCGCAGCAGGGAGCGCATCCTGAGCCAGGCAGCAGAGCAGATCCGGAATGCCGGACTGGAGTCCGTCAGCGTCGGGAAACTGATGCGCAGCGCCGAGCTGACCCACGGAGGCTTTTATGGTCACTTCGCGTCGCGCTCGGCGTTGCTGACACAAGCGCTGGAGCGCGCGCTGGATGATGGCAAAGCCGCATTCGAAGCGAAGAGCACCAAGGCGGCGCCAGACTTCGGCTCGACGGTACGCAGCTACCTGAGCCGCACGCACCGGGACTCGCGCACGACCGGCTGCGCGATCGCCGCGCTCGCCGGCGATGTGGCTCGGGCTGACGAACCGGCGCGCGAGGCCATGTCGGCCCACATCGAACGGTTTATCGGCCGGATGGACGAAGCACTGGGCGGTGAAGATCCCGACAAGGCAATGTTCGCGGTCAGCGCGCTGATCGGCGCCCTGGTGGTGTCCCGCGTGATGGCCGACGAGAAGCGATCCGACGCGGTGCTGGCCGCGGCCAAGCGCGAACTGCTGGCGTTGCGCGAGCGGGAATGAGCAGAACCGCCGTCGCCAAGGCAGCCCGGCGGGTCAGCTGAGCACAATGGCACGCGGACCGGTCATGCGCAATGTCGCTTCGCCGGGCATCCGGATGCCATGACGGCCAAGCATGCTGCTGAGCACCGCATGCCGGAATGCCACCGGATCACCAAGGAACAGGTGGTCATGCTGGATACCCAGGGCAAAACTGAAGATCTCGAACACGACGCGCTGAGGGTCGACTTCCGGAGCGATCTCGCCAATCCGCCTGGCATCCTTCAGTTGCGACACAAGCAAACCACGCCACGTGGTCACCGCCCGCGCAGTGCTGCGGCTGACTTCGTCCTCGGCCCGATTGGTGCATTCGCTCCCCGCACGCAGGATAAGACAGCCACCCCGCAGCACGTATTCGCCAAGCCAGACGTCCAGCATGCTTAACAGTCGACGCACCCCTGCGGGCGCCCGGGCGGCAGCGCTGGTCGCGTGGCTTGCAAGCGCCCCCCCATAGGCCAACACAGCTTGCGCCACGATGTCGTTGCGGGACTCGAAATGCCGGTAGACGCAACTCTTGGACACCCCGAGCGCTTCACCGAGATCGCTGATGGAAAAGCCATGAAGCCCCCCGCGCCGGGCAAGACCAATGGCTGCGGCCAGGACCGCAGGTCGCGCCGACCGATTCTCGCGTCTAGGCATGCTCGTGGCCGTAGACGGCGGTTAGCGTAGCGACCCGCGTCCCGGCCTCGAACACTTCGAATTCGTACTGGGCAAGCGCGCCAAGCCGGCGCTCGCACATTGGCGATACAGTCAGAGATCCCCGCTCCCGTGCAGGCTGTCCCATGTCGCCGAAATAGCGGATGGTGGACCATAGTGGAATCAAGGCTTCTCCGTCGGCACGCAACTGTGAATCCCTGTCACCCAGTCGCGCTACCCGCAAGCACAGCGCAATGTCATCGCCACTCCTTATCGCGGCGGGCCCGATCCCGCTACGCCATGGCACATAGCTCGATGAAGGTAGCTCGCCCTCCAGCACAACGTGCGCGCGACCCACAAGCATCCCCGCCTGCCTGAGCTCGGCCAGCCAGCGCTGCTGCCGGGCATCCGCATGCACCAGGCGTGCATCGAGGTCGAACCGGCCATCAAGCAATGGCCCGCCGACATGCACGGTCAGCATGAGCGGGCTCGCTGCACCGCATGTTGATTCCATCACGACACCTAGCAACAGCTCCGCAATACCCCGGTGGCGGATGGCTTCGTGTCGTGCCCGTCCTTGCTGTGCTATCCGCGACGTTGCAGCTCGTGAACCAATCGGCGTGACATCCATCTCTTCCTCCTGCCTTGTCGTTGGCGCCGCCAAAGCGCTCACCAGGCCCGACTATAGCGATGCGGTGTCCAAAAGAGAGTTGCCGGGAGAAATAGAGAAAAATCTGACACGATTTGTCGCCAGGCCATTTTCGACAGCGAATCAGGCATGGGATATCGCGATGAAAGCAACGGGCTCACGCCAGCCCGCGAGCCTCCTGGTCAGCGCGCCATCGAGCTCGATTCCCTTTTCCATATGTCCCCCTTCACGCGCCTCGGTTGTCCTTACGCGTGTTCAGTCTGGATGTGTGGGATGCGCGCTTCGCACGTGCGCTATTTGACCTTGACGAGCGCCGGCGGATAGTAGGTGCCGTTGGCAACACCGTCGAGCGGGCCGTAGTAGCGGAAGGTCAGGCGGTATTGCGTGCCGCGCGGCGTCGGCAGCCAGTTGCCTGCCGGCGCATTGGCCGGCTTCTCCGCGGCGAAGAACAGCGTCAGCGAGCCATCGGCGCCATAGCTCAGCCCGGACTGCTCATTGACCAGGTACTTCTGCTGCGGATTCGGCAAGACGCGGAAGCGGGCGCTGTCCACCGCGATCACGGACCAGAAATACTTCGCGAAGCGCGACGGCAGGGCGTCCTTGGGGAAGGTCAGCGTGTAGACGTGGTCGCCATTCAGAACCGCGCCGCTGGCATCGTTGCCGCCGCGGTAGTACAGCACCTCCGGTTTGATATTCGCCCAGATGCCGCCGTAGTTCACCAGTGCGCGGGTCACGTAGTCGATGCCGTACTCCCCCACGACGCCCGGGCGTGCCCACCCGTTATGCACCGAGCCGTGACCGATGATCGTACCGGCCTTTCCAAACGCCGGCAGCGCCTGCGTCCGTATCACCTGATCGATCCGGGCACGCGACGACGGGTCGGCGGCTGCCGCCGCTACGCGGCGCGTGAGCGCCTGCATCGGCTCCAGCCCCGCGTTCAAGTCGGGGCCGCTGTCCAGCGCCAGGGCCGCCGCATCGAACGCCTCCACACCGGGCAGTTTCTCCGGTTCGAACATCAGCGTGGCAGGAATCGCCGGCACGRCGGGCTTGCCGGTCTGCGTCAGCGTGAACTGCCGTTGCAGCGCGATCGCGGCATCGGGGTCGTTGCCCAGCGCCACGCGCGCCAGCACGCGCGCGGACTTGACCGGCAGATCGATCCGGATCGCGCCGGGCGGAACCGGCGCCTTCGCGCCCCTCAGGCACACTGCGAAATCCCCGGCCGGGCGCGCCGGAAACAGCCGCTCATTGATATTGGCCAGCGTCTCGCCCCAGCCGTTCAGGATCTGCACCGTGTAGTAGCGATTCTTCACCGGCGGCACACCGACCACCGTGCAGCTCGCGTCGTCGACGGCAAGCCACGCTTCGGAATAGGCCACGTCGAGATTGGGATTGGGCCAGTCCACCGCGCCGGGCTTCCGGTGCATGAACTGGTTCCATTGGAAGCCCTCCCGGAAGTCGAGTTGCTGCTGACGCGTCACCAGCAGGCGGCCCAGCAGATAGATGTAGGCATCGCTGATCTCGGTGTCGCTGAGCGCATCCGTGGCGGGCTCGGCCCCCACGGATGCATTCGCGGCAAGCGCGAGCGACAGCACTGGAATCCAAGCGCGCAGGCGAGCAGTCATGGCAGTACCTTTTATCAAGAGCGGGGCGGCGTGCAACGCATGGCGGGCCGACCTTGCCGGCGACCGCCGCAGCGGCTCCAACGTGGAAAAAAGCGGGCAACCGTCCCGGGTCGGACCGTCGCGCCACGTCGTATGGTGCGCAAGCCGCCTTCACCGGGCATCCCTCCATTATGGAGGGGCGCCACGCATACCGGTAGGCAGCTACGCTGCGGCCTTCGCGCTGCTGATCGAGAAACTCGGCGATGAATGCATAGGCTTCCTGTCACTGCCCGTCCGGCGCGGCAGCTTCCTGCTGATTGGCCGGAGCACGCTGGGGGTGCCCCTCTTTGCAGGTTGCCTTGCGGCGTGCCGCGCACACGTTCACACTGCTGCAGCATGACGTGACCATGGAAGCCGTGCAGGATGGTGAGCTCTGCGGATTCGGCATGTCCTTCGCGCGCAAGGCGATCGGTGCGCAGAACTTTCTGCATGAGATGCTCGTCCGGGTGTTCTGGCAGATGCTGGCCTGGCTGAACGCGTCGCGGCTGCCGCTGCGTCGCATCGATTTCAGCTTTCCGGAACCAGCCTACGCTGCCATCTACCCCATGGTGTTTCCGGCGCCGATCCGCTTTGGCCAGCCGCGCACCGCCGCATGGTTCGACGCCACTGCGCTGCAGGCGCCCGTGCGGCGCGACGAAGAGGCCCTGCGCGCCATTGAGCGGTTGATCACCACTGTCACACCGGTATCCCAGCTTGCCGTGCAGCTCGGCTTCGCGGACGCCACGGCGTTCAATCGTGCGTTCAAGGTATGGACGCGGAGCACGCCCGGAACCTACCGGCGGCGATAGCGGACACGGGTGGATTGCAGGCAGGCTGTGTTGCATCGGCCGGCTGAAGCCGCAGTCGAAAGCCGCCCGCCGTGGTCCCCGCCCGTGCTCACAAACGATTACAACCTCGTACGCGTGCTGGCAATATGCTCTCGGGCGCAGGCGGCCGCTGGGGCCGACGCGTCACGAGGAGAGAATCGATGGGCAAGATCCGGGCACTGGGTCTACTGGCGTCTGTTTTGGCGCTATTGAGCGGCGGGAGCAATGCGACCGCCCAGCAGGTGGCAGGGGGCATGGGCGAGCAGGTACATATCGGCGCGTTTGACGCGCGCGCGGAGAGCCGGCTTACGCGGCGCAATCCGCCGGAGAAGCCATCGGCAAAGGCCAGGCGCGCACGCGATGCCGGAATGCCCGAAACGCACGCGCGTTACGTGAAGCCGACCTTGCCGGGCAAGCATCTGCCTTAGTTTGCGATTGCCATGACGCCGTCCCCCGCCGACCCAGGGCTCCGGTCGCCGGGGAGAGTTACGGAGCCCCGTGCCACGGCGGCGTTGTCCGCGCCCTCCCCGGCGACGCGGCCCTGTGCCGGAGTCAGGGTGACGCGAGATCTTGGCTACGGATCGGCAGACGGTCGGCGCCTCGATCTCTTCGCTCCAGGACCCATGTCGGCAGCGCCCCTCCCTGCACTGGTTTTTATACATGGGGGCGGCTTTATGTATCGGCATCGACGATCCGTGCCATCCCGCCGAACGTGCAGAAGCGTATATGGATGCACGTTTAGCTTCGTTGGCGGCGCATGGCCGGCGCGGTAGCCTAGCAGATCTCTTTTCGTCGCTCCCGGCCGCTACCAATGCATCGTTGCGCAGGCTCCGGCATCTCGCCAAGCCGTGCCCGACTGCACCAGCGTGCCCCAATCCGATATGCCCGCTTCCCCTTTTGTCGAAGACGCCGCCGGTGCCCTGCCGCTATACGCGTGCACATCGGAACAGATCGAACCACTGCTCGATTCCCTGCCGCCTGCCCAGGCCCGCTGGGCCCGCGCCACACGCTTCGGCGCCGAGCCAGGCACCACGCTGCTGTTGCCTGATGCGAACGGCGACCTGGCCGGCGCCATCGTCGGCATCGATGCCGGGCAGCCGCTATGGCAACTGGCCGCGCTGCCACGGCAGCTTCCTGCCGGCCGCTATGCCCTCGCGAACGAAGAGAACAGCACCGACTTCACGCTGGCAGCGCTGGGCTGGGCCATCGGCGCGCTGCCCGGGTGGGACAAACAGCCGGTACAGCAGGCCGATGGCGCGCAATTGGTGCTGCCACGAGGTGCACAGGACGCGCTGCTGCCGCTGGCCGAAGCCGTGCGCGTGGTTCGCAACCTGGTCAATGCGCCAGCCAACCAGCTCGGCCCGGCCGAACTGGCGGCCGTGGTGCGCGCCCTGGCCCTGGAACACGATGCGGACTACGCGGAATGGGTGGGTGACGAGCTTCCGGACGCCGGCTTTCCGCTGGTGCACGCCGTGGGGCGCGCCGCGGCGCCTGAACAGGCACCGCGCGTGAGCGCGCTGCACTGGGGCGACCCTGCCGCGCCGCGCGTGGTTCTGGTCGGCAAGGGTGTCTGCTTCGATTCGGGCGGCCTGGACATCAAGCCCGCGCAAGGCATGCGCTGGATGAAGAAGGACATGGGCGGTGCAGCCCATGCCATTGCCCTCGCGCGCCTGGTGATGCAGGCCAGGCTGCCGGTGCGGCTGACGCTGGTGGTGCCGGCGGTGGAGAACGCCGTGGGCGCCGGCGCACTGCGCCCCGGCGACATCCTGCGGGCCGGCAATGGCAGCACGGTGGAAATCGAGAACACCGACGCCGAAGGCCGCCTGGTGCTCGCCGATGCCTTGCACCATGCGTTGCGGCATGACAGGAACAAGCCTGCCGCGCTGGCCATCGACCTCGCCACGCTGACCGGCGCCGCCCGGGTGGCACTGGGCCCCGACCTGCCGGCCCTGTTCAGTAACGACGACGGGCTTGCCGCGGAACTGCTGGCCGCAGCCGGCAAGCAGGCGGATCCGCTGTGGCGCCTGCCGCTCTGGCAGCCGTATCGCGGCATGTTGAAGTCCACCTTTGCCGACACCGCCAATGCTGGCGCCGCGCCGCTCGCGGGAGCGCTGACGGCAGCGTTGTTCCTGGAGGCCTTCGTGCCGAACGGCACGCCCTGGGTACACCTAGATCTGTTTGCCTGGAACCAGGAAGAACGGCCAGGCCGTCCGCGCGGCGGCGAAGCGCAGGGATTGCGGGCGCTGTTCTCGCTGCTGGCAACGCGCTTTCCCCCGGCCTGAGCGCCGCGCCGGGGCGAGGCCCGCGCGCCAGCACAACACAACAATAAACAACGGAAGAGAAACGATGATCAAACGAGTCACCCTGGCCACCCTGCTGGCCTCGGGCATTGCCATGACGCTGCTTGCGGCGCCCGCGCTTCACGCCGAGACGGTGCGTTGGGCACGCTCCGTCGACGCCTCCACGCTGGACCCGCACGCACTGAACAACGGCCCCAATCACAACCTGCTGCATCAGGTCTACGAGCCGCTCATCATCCGTACCGCGGACGGCAAGCTGCTGCCCACGCTCGCCACCTCATGGCAGCGCACCGAAGACCCCACGGTTTGGGAATTCCAGTTGCGCAAAGGCGTGAAGTTCCATGACGGCAGCGTGTTCACCGCCGACGACGCCGTGTTCTCGCTCCTGCGCGCCAAGTCCGCAACGTCCGACATGAAGTCGCTGCTGGTGTCCGTTACCGAGGTCACCAAGGTCTCGCCCTTCGTGATCCGCATCAGGACCRCCGGCCCCAACCCGCTGTTGCCGGACAACCTGACCAACATCCAGATCCTCAGCGCCGCATGGGCCAAGGCGCATAACGTGGAACAACCGCAGGTGGCTTCCGCCAAGGACGAGACCTACGCCACGCGCCACGTCAATGGCACGGGCCCCTACACGCTGGTTTCGCGCGAGCAGGATGTGCGCACCGTGCTCAAGCTGTTCCCGCAATACTGGGGCCGCGGCCAGTTCCCGCTGGAGATCGACGAACTGGTCTACCTGCCGATCAAGTCGCCCGCCACGCGCGTGGCCGCATTGCTGTCTGGCGAGGTCGATTTCGTGCAGGACCTGCCCATCCAGGACACCGTGCGCCTGCGTGCGGACCCCAAGCTGCGCGTCAACCAGGCGGCAGAAAACCGCGTGATTTTCCTGGGCATGAACGTCGGCAGCGCGCCCCTGAAGTACTCGGACGTCAAGGACCGCAACCCGCTGGCGGATCGCCGCGTGCGCGAGGCGTTCCAGCTCGCCATCGACCGCAACGCCATCAAGACCGCGGTCATGCGCGGCCTGTCCGTGCCGACCAACATCATTTCCCCGCCGTTCGTCCACGGCTATGACAAGGCCTTCGACGTCGTGGGCAAGCCAGACCTGGCGCGCGCCAAGGCGCTGCTGGCGGAGGCGGGCTACCCGAACGGGTTCTCCATCACGCTCCACTGCACCAACGACCGCTACCTGAACGACGAGGCGATCTGCCAGGCCACGGCCGGCTTCCTGGGCCGCATCGGCGTGAAGACCAATGTGGTGTCGCGCCCGCTGGCCATCCAGAGTGCCGCGATCAACAACCTGGACACCGATTTCTACCTGTATGGCTGGGGCGTTCCCACCTATGACGCGGCCTACATCTTCGACTACCTGGTGCACACGCGCGGCAAGAACGCGCGCGGCGCCACCAATGCCACGCGGTTCAGCGATCCGGACCTGGACAGCAAGATCGTGTCCCTGGCGGCGGAAGGCGACCGGAAAACGCGCGACGCCACCATCAAGAGCATCTGGACCACGGTGCAGAAGGAATTGATCTACCTGCCGCTGCACGACCAGATCCAGACCTATGCCATGGTGCGCAAGCTCGATATCCCGGTGAACCCGTCGAACACGCCCTACTTCAAGCTGTTCAAGCTCGCCAGATGAAGGCCGCTACCTTTACCGGTCCACGCCGATGCTAGTCCACCTTCTGCGCAGGCTCGGGCAATCGTTGCTGGTGCTGCTGGCCGTATCGTTCATCGCGTTCCTGGTGTTTCGCCACATCGGCGATCCCACTGTCAGCCTGCTCGGTGAGGATGCCTCGCTGGAAGACCGGCAGGCGCTGATCGCCGAGCTGGGCTTCGACCGCCCGGTACCGGTCCAGTACGCGCGATACCTCGGCCATGTGCTGCGCGGCGACCTGGGCATCTCCTACCGGGTCAAGCAGCCGGTGGCGGACGTCATCCTGGAACGTGCGCCCGCCACGCTGGAGCTGGCGCTGGTGGCCGCGTTCGTGGCCGTGCTGGGCGGTGTGGCATTGGGCGTGCATACGGCGATCCACCGGGACAGCTGGCTCAGCCGGGCCTGGATGACGGTCTCGCTGGTCGGCGTATCGCTGCCCACGTTCCTCATCGGCATCCTGCTGATCTACCTGTTCGCGGTGGAACTGCGCTGGCTGCCCGCGTTCGGGCGCGGCGACACCGTAGCCGTAGGCGGCTGGAGCACGGGGCTGCTGACCCGCTCGGGATGGGCATCGCTGGTGCTGCCGGTGGCCACGCTCGGCTTGTTCAAGCTGACGCTGATCATGCGGCTGGTGCGTGCGGAGATGATGGAGGCGCTGCGCACGGATTACGTGCGCTTTGCCCGCGCCCGCGGCCTCCCCGAGCGGCGCATCCGCTATGGCCATGCGCTGCGCAATACGCTGATCCCGGTCGTCACCATCACCGGCCTGCAGGTCGGTTCGCTGATCGCCTTCGCCATCGTCACCGAAACGGTGTTCCAGTGGCCGGGCGTGGGGCTGCTGTTCATCTCGTCGATCCAGGCGGTGGATGTGCCCGTGATCGCTGCCTACCTGCTGTCTGTCGCGTTGCTCTACGTGTTCATCAACCTGACGGTCGACCTGATCTACCTGTTGGTCGACCCTCGCTTGCGGCGGGCGTGACATGATGAGAAACCGCTCCACCTCAACGCTGTCCCCCACCCCGCGCCGACGCTGGCGGAACGCCGATTCCCCGGTGCTGCGATCGTTCGCGCGCTCGCGCCTCGTGCAACTGGCCGTGACCCTGCTGGCACTGTTGGTACTGGCCGCGCTGCTGGCACCGTGGCTTGCACGCCAGGATCCGTTCGATCCGGCCGCGCTGGAATTGCTCGATGCCTTCACCCCGCCCTGGCAGCAGGGCGCCTCGGGTGCGTTCTATCCGCTGGGCACCGACGACCAGGGCCGCGACATCTTTTCCGCGCTGCTCTACGGGCTGCGCATGTCGCTGCTGGTCGGCGCGGCGGCGGTGGCGCTGTCGCTGGTCATCGGGATCGTGCTCGGCTTGGTGGCCGGCTATGCCGGCGGCTGGTTCGATGCCTTGGTGATGCGCCTGGCCGACGTGCAGCTGACGTTTCCGGTGCTGCTGGTGGCGCTGCTGATCTTCGGCATCGCACGCGGGATTCTTCCGGCCGGCTACCGCGACGAGATGGCTTTGTACGTGATCATCGTGGCCATCGGCCTCTCGGAATGGGTGCAATACGCGCGCACGCTGCGAGGCGCCGTCATGCTGGAGAAGCACAAGGACTACGTGCTCGCGGCGCGCGTCTGCGGGCGCTCGCGCGGCAGCATCCTGTTGCGCCACATCCTGCCCAACCTGCTGGCCCCCGTACTGGTGATCGGCACCATCAGCTTTGCACTGGCCGTGGTAGCGGAATCCACGCTGTCCTACCTCGGCGTGGGCCTGCCGCCGACGCAGCCGTCTCTCGGCACGCTGATCCGCGTAGGCCAGGGCTTCCTGTTCTCCGGAGAGTGGTGGATCCTGTTTTTCCCCGCGCTGGTGCTGCTGGCGCTGGCGCTCTCGGTCAATCTGGTGGGGGATTGGCTTCGCGACGCACTCAACCCGAAACTGCAATGACCCGCATGGTGACCCCCCTGTCCTCCACCCAACCCGGGCCGCCCCTGCTGCGCGTTCGCGATCTCTCGGTGGAATTCGACACCCATCGCGGCACCGTACGCGTGCTTGACGGCGTGTCCTTCGACATCGCGCCCGGAGAAATCCTCGGCGTGGTCGGCGAGTCCGGCGCCGGCAAGTCGATGACCGGCAATGCCGTTGCCGGCCTGATCGAAGCACCCGGCCGGCTGGCGGCAGGCCAGGTCGAACTGCATGGCGAGCGCATCGACACGCTGCGCGGCGAGGATATGCGCCGGCTGCGCGGCAAGCACATAGCGATGGTGTTCCAGGATCCGCTGACCAGCCTGAATCCGGTCTACACGATCGGCCGCCACCTCACCGAGACCATCCGCACCCATCTGCCGCTGAATGCGGCGCAGGCGCGCCAGCGCGCGCTGGCGCTGCTGGCCGACGTGGAAATACCGGACCCCGCCGCCCGCTTCAACCAGTATCCGCACCGGCTGTCCGGCGGCATGCGGCAGCGGGTGGCGATTGCCCTGGCGCTGAGTGGCGAGCCCGAACTGCTGATCGCCGACGAGCCCACCACGGCGCTGGACGTGGTGGTGCAAGACCAGGTGATCGGCATGCTCCGGCGCGTATGCCGCGAGCGCAATACGGCGGCCATGCTGATCACCCACGACATGGGTGTGATTGCGGAGGCTGCGGACCGGGTAATGGTGATGTACCGGGGCCGCGTGCTCGAAACCGGTCCGGTGCGGGAGATCCTTGYCCGCCCGCAGGCGCCCTATACGCAGGCGCTGATGGCGGCGATTCCCTCGGTGCACCAGCGGCTGAAGCGGCTCCCGGTGCAGGCAGCGGGCGTGGCCGACGTGCCGGCACCGGTCCCCTCCGACATGCCGCCAATCGCCAGTCCGGCGGCCGCGCCGCTGCTATCGGTCCAGGGGCTGTCGCGATCCTACGACCTTTCCCCCGGGTGGCTGCTGCGCACCCTGGCACGCGAGCCGCGCCGCGTTCTGCATGCGGTGCGCGAGATCGGCTTCGAGATCCCGCGTGGCTCGACCTTCGGCCTGGTGGGCGAATCCGGCTCGGGCAAATCGACGGTCGCGCGAATGATTGCCGGCCTCGTGCAACCCGATGCCGGCACCATCGTGCTGGACGGCATCGAACGTGGCACGGATCGCGAAAAGGAGATCGCGCTGACGGGTCGTTTCCAGATGATTTTCCAGGACCCGTATGCCAGCCTGAACCCGCGCTGGCGCATCGACCGGATCATTGCCGAGCCGCTGGAGGTAAAGAGCCTTACCCAGGATGCCGACGAGCGCGACGAGCGCGTGGCACAGGCCCTGCGGCTGGTACGGATGTCGCCCGACGATGGACGTCGCTATCCGCACCAGTTCTCCGGCGGGCAGCGGCAACGGATTGCCATCGCCCGGGCGCTGGTCAGCCGGCCGGGCTTTCTGATTTGCGATGAGCCGACCTCCTCGCTCGATGTATCGGTGCRAGCCCAGGTGTTGAACCTGATGCGCGATCTGCAGGATGAGTTCGGGCTGACCTATCTGCTGATCAGCCACAACCTGGCCGTGATTCGCCAGATGTGCGATCAGGTCGGYGTGATGCGGCAAGGGCGGCTGGTCGAGTGTGGCGCGGCCGACGAAGTGCTCTCCGCACCCGCCCACCCCTATACGCGACAGCTGATGGCGGCTGTGCCCGACATCGGCCGGGCCGGGCAGGTCGTCAATGCCTGAGCGCGCATGCTAGCACAGGCGCCGGGCGCCCCCCTCGAGCCCGTGCCCGCCATGCGTGCGGCGCAGGCGCGGCTGCCCTCGCCGGCCCGCCGCATAAGCTTCGGCGAAAAGAATCGTTCCATTCCCGCACCAAACGCCTACCGTTTCAAGTTCGCCCGACTCCTCGCACCGCCGTGCGCCGAAGCCATGCACGCCAATGCAGACACGATATCCGACTGGTTGCTGTCCGGGCCAAAGAAGCGTGGCATGCAACGCCGACCCTCCCTGAAGGGCGAGGTTTGCAGCGCATCCGGTCAATAGGGCAGCGGCAAGCCGAGGTTCTCCCGCAGGGTTCCACCTTGATATTCGGTACGGGCCCGCCCTTGCGCCTGCAGCAGCGGAATTACCTCATTGGCAAAGTCGTCCAGGCCGCCAGGAAAATACGCGGGCATGATGTTGAACCCATCGGCGGCGCCTTCGTCCACCCAAGTGGTGATATGTTCCGCGATCTGCGCCGCGGTGCCCACGACGACCTGGTGGCCTCGGGCACTGGCAACCACGTGATAGAGCTGCCGTAGCGTCAGGTTACGGTCGCGCGCAAGCTTCTTCAGCAGCTGACTGCGGCTCTGGATGGATTCGGTGGATGGCAGCTCGGGCAAAGGTCCATCGAGCGGGTAGCCTGAAATATCGTGGCCCAGTTGCTCCGATAGCAAGGCGGTCGCGTTGGATTGATCGGTGCCATTCTGCAATACCGCAAGCTTCTCATAAGCATCTTGCTCGGTACGTCCGACAATGGGCATCAACCCGGGCATCACCAGGCAGTGCGCCGGATCGCGCCCCTGTTTCGCCACCTGCTCCTTTATCTCCCGATAGAACTGCCGGGCCGCCGCCAGGTCCTGTTGCGCCGTGAAGACAACCTCTGCATGGCGAGCGGCGAGTGCCTGGCCTGGCCCGGAAGATCCCGCCTGGATCAGCACCGGATGTCCCTGCGGGCTCGGCGTCACGTTTAGCGGACCTGCTACCTCGAAGAACCTGCCGCGGTGATTCAGCGCGTGCATCTTGCCCGTGTCGACATAGACGCCGGCCTGCTTGTCGCGCACATAAGGATCAGGCTCCCACGAGCGCCACAATCCCTTTACCACCTCGACGAACTCGTCGGCGATCGCATACCGCTCGGCATGGTCGGGATGCCGTTCCCTGCTGAAGTTCACCGAGCCATCGGCGAAGGTCGTCACGATATTCCATGCGGCCCGCCCCTTGGATATCTTGTCCACTGTGGCAAACATGCGCGCGAGGTTGAATGGCTCGCTATAGGTCGTGGATGCCGTTGCCGCCAGCCCGATGTGACGCGTCACCATCGCCAATGCGGCAAGCAGTGTCAGCGGCTCCGGCCGCGTGATCATCGACGGGTGCGACTCGGGCGTGGTCAGCAAGCGGTCGCCAAAGAACACCATGTCGAACCGGGCTCGCTCTGCTGCCTGGGCGGTCCGGATAATCAGATCGATGTTCTCCGTACCTGACTCGGCGTCGGGATGACGCCAGCCGGCGGCGTGATGACCGGCGGCCAGGAGAAACAGGCCTAGTTTGATCGGCTTTGGCGAAGTGATGGGCATGTCAGAGACTTCAAATTGGTGTGGCACTGGCGCCAAAGGCGCCTGGAGCTAGAGCTGGGTACCGCTGCTTTGTATGATGCGATGCGACAGGTCATGGACCGAGCGTATCGCTGCCTTGGTCTGCTCCGGTGTGAGCGARCGGGCCTCCACCTCGACACGGGCGAGCGCCTGGATAGTCGCGGGCTCCCGCAGGATTTCGGTGAGCAATCCCCGCAACGCCGCGAGTACGCTCGCAGGCGTGTCCTTCGGTGCGGAGACGAAGAACGACCCTCCCAACGCATTCTCCCAGCCGGTGATTCCGGCCTGCGCAATCGACGGCACCCCTGGCAGTTCGGGCGAGGTCTCGCTACCGAAGAAGGCAAGCGCACGCAGCTTTCCTGCCTTGATGGATGCCGTACTGAGGGGATCGAACACTACGTCCACATGGCCGGCGATCACATCCGCCACGGCGGGCGCGCTGCCTTTGTACGGCACATGGCGCATGTCGATGCCTGCGAGCGATTTGAGCAACTCGCCGGCGATATGCCCAGGGGTACCATTGCCCGAGGTGGCGTAGGTCAGCTTGCCAGGATTGGCCTTGGCATAAGCGATGAGTTCCTTCAGGCTCCGGGCAGGCACGCCTGGATTGACTGCCACCGTCGCGCGTGAGTTGCCGATGTATGCCACCGGAACGAAATCCGCAAACGGGTCGAAGGTCGTCTTGACCAGTTGCGGCGCAATCGCGAGATTGCCGATCGACGTGTTGAGCAACGTGTAGCCGTCGGCTGGCGCATGGGCAACATAGCCCGCACCCAGGGTGCCGCCGGCGCCCGGCTTGTACTCGACCAGCACGCTCTGCCCGGTCTTCTCCGCGAGCCGTTTGCTGATGATGCGCGCCACATTATCGTTGGTACCGCCGGGTGCATAGGGCACGATATAGCTGATCGGCTTTGACGGATACGCCGGGCCAGCCTGTGCATGGGAGGATGTGGCGGCGACCGCCAGGATGATGGTTGTCGCGAGGCGAACGGCAATGTTGGACATGGCAAAGGCCTGCAGATAAGCGAGGGCCAAGTCTCACACGAGCGCACAGCCCGGCAAAAGGAAGCATTCCGCAGTAGATAAGTTGGAGTCGTTCCTTGACGCGGGAGCGGCGCAGAGGTACGCAGGCGCTTGGCCTGGTCCGATCAAGCCACGCTGCCGAAGCGCGGCTGGCGCAGGGTTGATGCCGGAGCAGACTAGGCCGCCACGGTCGCCGGCTGCAGCGCGCGGACAAAGCGGATCAGCCGTTCCACGCCCTGCGCGCATTCCTCCGGGCTGGCCACCAACGCAATGCGGATGTGGCCCGCGCCAGGGTTATGGCCGCGCACCGTGCGCGCCAGGTAGGTGCCTGGGACCACGGCAAGGTTCTGTTCGGCCAGCAATTCGCGCGTGAACGCCACGTCATCCAGCCCGCTGGCACGGATGTCCAGCCAGACAAAGAAGCCCGCCTGCGGCGTGTGCAGGCTCGCCACCTGCTGCAGGCGCGGGATGGCGAAGGCAAATTTCTCGCGGTACAGGCGCCGGTTCTCCACCACATGCGCCTCGTCCTGCCAAGCCGCGATGCTGGCGCCCTGCACGGCCGGACTCAGTACCCCGCCGGAATAGCTGCGGTACTGGCGCAGCCGCGCCAGCACCTCCGCGTCGCCGGCGACAAACCCGGAGCGCAGGCCGGGCGCGTTGGAACGCTTGGAAAGGCTGGCCACGGCCAGGATGCGCTGGCGGTCGCGGCCCAGCGCGCGTGCGGCGGCCAGCACGCCCAGCGGCGGCGCATCCTCGTCGAAGTAGAGCTCCGAGTAGCACTCGTCCGCCACGATATGGAAGCCGTGGCGCTCGGCCAGTTCCAGGACATGCGCCCAATCGGACAGCGAGTACACGCGCCCCGACGGGTTGTCGGGCGAGCACAGGTAGGCCAGCCGCACGCGCGGCCAGATGTCGGGCGGCACCGCGTCGAAGGCTGCGGCCAGCCCGCGCGCGGGGTCGATGTCCAGGTAATACGGCTCCGCCCCGGCCAGCAGCGCGGCACCTTCATAGACCTGGTAGCCGGGGTTGCTGACCAGCACCACTGGCGTACCCTGTAGTGGAAGATTGGCCCGCAGCACCACCTGCGCCACGCTGAACAACGCATCCTTGGAGCCATTGACCGGCACGATCTCGCGTGCCGCGTCCAGGTCGGTCACGCCGTGTCGGCGTGCGATCCACGCGGCAATGGCTTCGCGCAGCGCATCGCTGCCGGCCACTTTTGGATACTGGCCAATGCCCGCGGCGTGCTCGCCAAGCGCCTCCACGATAAAGCGCGGCGTGGGATGTTGCGGCTCGCCCCAGCTGAAACTGATGGGCTCCAGCTTGGTGCGCAACGGCGTCTGCGCCGCCAGCGCCACAAGTTTCTCGGTGGGATAGGGCTGCAGGCGCTCGTGCAGGGGGTGGCTCATGGTTGTTCTCCGGTGAGGACTCTCGGTGCGTTAGCGGCTAACGGCTGACGGCTAGCGGCTTGGCGGCCTGGCGGCTTCCGGCGCCTTCCGCCCCCCCGCTGCCAGGACACGGCGCGCCGGCGTACTCACGGGCGATCCAGCCCGTAGTGCGCCCGCAGCGTATGGGTCTCGTAGTCACGGCGGAACAGGCCCTTGCGCTGCAGCAGCGGCACCACGTGCTCGACGAAATCGTCGAGGTGTGCGGGCAGCACCGGCGGCATCACGTTGAAGCCGTCGGCGGCGCCACTGACAAACCAATCCTCGATAGTGTCGGCGATGCGCTCGGGAGAGCCTGCCAGGGCGAAGTGCCCGCGCGCGCCGGCAAGCTTGTGCAGCAGTTCGCGCAGCGTCGGGCGCTCGCGGGAGACCAGGCCGGTGATCACCACGGCCCGGCTCTGTGCCGCCTGCACCGTGGCGGGATCGGGAAAATCATCGGGCGACAGCGGCGTGTCGAGATCCAGGTGCGAGAAGTCGAACCCGCCGAAACGGTTGGACAACCTGGCACGGCCGACCTCGGGATCGGTCAGCGCATTGAGCTCGCGCCAGTTGCGCTGCGCCTCTTCATCGCTCGAACCGATCACCGGACTGATGCCGGGCAGGACCACGATCTGGTCGGCGCGCCTGCCGCTCTTCTCGGCCCCGGCTTTCAGCTCGTCGTAGAAGGCCACGGCGGTTTCCTTGTCCAGATGCGCGGTGAAGACCGCCTCCGCATAGCGTGCCGCAAACGCCTTCCCCGCGGGGGACGAGCCTGCCTGGACGAGCACGGGGCGACCTTGCGGCCCCCGGGGGATATTGAGCGGGCCGGCCACCTTGTAGAACGCGCCGGCATGCCCGATCGGCCTGATACGGCCGGGGTCGGCAAAGCGCCCCGTTTGCGCATCATCGACAATGGCATCGTCGGCCCAGCTGTCCCATAGCTTGGTGGCCGCCTCCAGGAAGTCGTGGGCACGCGCGTAACGCTCCGCATGCGGCGGCTGCTGGTCCAGCCCGAAGTTCTGGTTGGCGCCCTGGACCCACGACGTTACGATATTCCAGCCCACGCGGCCGTTCGTGATGTGGTCGAGCGAAGCGAACTGGCGAGCCAGGTTGAAAGGCTCTGAGTAAGTGGTGGAGGCAGTGGCGATAAAGCCGATCCGGCTGGTGGCCCGTGCCAGCGCCGCTACCGCGGTGATCGGCTCCAGCCCGGCGCCGGCGACGTGCCGGATGCCCTCCCCCAGTGCCAGCGCATCGGCAAGGAACACGGAGTCGAAGCAGCCTGCCTCCGCCGTGCGGGCGAGCGCCTCGTAGTAGCCGATATCGGTCAGCGGCAGGCGCGTGGCGCGCGCATGGCGCCAGCCCGCCTCGTGGTGGCCGCGGCCGTGGACGAACAGATTCAGGTGGAGTTGCTTCTTCGCCATGGGGTCAAGGGGTCGATGGATCGGGGAGGTGGAACGAGGCGCCTACACGCAGGTGTCCATGCCGAGGGCGGAAAGCAACTGGTCGCGTAGCTGATCAAAGCCCGCTCCGCTCCTTCTGCGCGGGTGGGACAGCCCGACTGGCCGGTCGAGCACAATGCGCCCCGCATCCATGACCATGACGCGGTCGGCCAGCACCAACGCCTCCTCCACGTCATGCGTGACCAGCAAGACCGCTGGCCGGTGCTTGCGGACCACATCGTGCAGCAGGCCCTGCATCCTGAGACGGGTCAGCGCATCGAGGGCGCCAAAGGGCTCGTCGGCCAGCAGAAGGGCCGGCCGGCGCACCAGGGATCGCGCCAGCGCAACCCGTTGCTGCTCGCCACCGGAGAGCGCATTGGGCCAGGCCTGCTCGCGGCCGGCCAGCCCGACCATGGCAAGCGCCGCCTTCGCGCTGGCCTCCGCATCTGCCTGGTGCAGGCCAAGCTTCACGTTGCCGAGCACGCTCTCCCACGGCAACAGACGCGAATCCTGGAACAGCACCGATCGGCTCTGCGGCACGGAGAGCTCCCCACTGCGGCCCGCGTCGGCATCGAGTTCCGCCAAGGCCCTGAGCAAGGTGCTCTTGCCGGAACCGCTCTTGCCTATCAGCGCGACGAACTCGCCGGGGGCGATGCTAAAGGAGAGGTTGTCCAGCACCGTGCGCTGGCCGAAGCGCCGGCTGAGGGCGCGCGCTTCGATGGCGACGCTCATGACCCGATCACCTTCCGATAGGACAGCGCCTTGCGCTCGCAGGCACGCACCAGGGCATCCGAGCCCAGCCCCAGCAGGGCGTAGATGCACAGGCCGACGACGATGACATCGGTCTGGCCGTAGTCACGGGCGCGGTTCATCAGATAGCCGATGCCCTCCGTGGTATTGATCTGCTCCAGCACCACCAGCGCCGTCCAGCAAGTTGTCACCGCGAGCCGCAGACCGGTGAAGAAGCCGGGCAGCGCCCCGGGTAGCGCCACCCGGCGGACGAACTCGGCCCGCGACAGCCCCAGGCTCTGTGCCAGTTCGACGTAGCGCATGTCGATGCTGCGCAGCCCGGCATGGGTATTGATATAGACCGGCACCAGCACGCTGGTGGCGATCAGGACGATCTTCATCGACTCGCCGTTGCCCAGCCACAGGATCGCCAGCGGAATCAACGCAAGCGTGGGAATCGCACGCTTGATCTGCACCAGGCTGTCGATCGACGCCTCTCCCCAACGGCTCAGGCCAGCCGCAAGCGCGAGCGTGACCCCAATCAGCACGCCCCAGAACAAACCGATGTAGGCGCGCTGGGCCGAGGCCCACAGATGCGGGCCGAGGGTCCCGTCGAGCGCCAGGTCCAGGCCGGTGACGACGGCGCTCGACGGCGCAGCCAGCAGCTTGGGCGGAAGATATCCGAGCCGCGAGGCCAGCTCCCAGGCAAGCAGCACGACCGCCGGCCCGAACAGCAAGCCCCAGGCACCGAGCTTGCGCGGCAGCAAGGCCGGCCGGGGTCCGGCGCCGCGCGCGGAAGGCCGCTGGCCCGAAGCCGCGGCGCGTAGCCAGGCGCCAGCGCCCTTGCCTGCAGTGGAAGCCTGCTGGTTCATGCCGTCCTCCTAGTTGGCTGCCGGCGGCAGCGAATCGACGGCAGCCTTGATCACGGGATCGAAACCAAGGTCGAACTCCTCGCGGGCGTCCAGGCGCTTCGGTATGTCGCCGGCATCGTGTATCAGGTCAACCAGTTGCTGCTGTGACGGGATCAGCGCCGACAGCAGCGGATAGTAGACTTTCCCCTCCGACCTGACGATGGCGAATCCGTCCTCCGGCTTCAGGCCCTGGTTCTTCACGTAGTAGGCCTGCACCCATTGCTGCGGATGCTTGACGGCCCAGTCGCTGGCCCGGATCCAGCCCTTCACGAACTGGCGGATCGCGGCGGCCTTGGCCGGGTCCTTGAGCGCCTTCGGGCTGGCATACAGGTAGGCCGTGCCGGTGGGCAGCGCGGCATGCTCGGCCGCGGGTATCGTGCTGGCCTTCTGGTCCGCGTAGTCGCGCAGGTAGCGGCTGAAGTGCGGCTCATTCAGGGCCGCCACATCGACCTGCCCGCTGTGGATCGCGGTGGGGAACTCGCCCGCGCGCAGCGGCACCAGCCTGACATCGCGCCGGGACAGGCCCGCCAGCTTCAGCGCGGCCAGCACGAAAGGCTGGCGGCCGGTTCCTTCGGCATAGGCGATCTTCTTGCCTTTCAGTTCCTTGAGCGTGTTGATCGTCAACCCTGGCCGCACGGCGAACTGGTAGTCCGGCGCCGAATTCTTCCTGGCTGCGACAACCGGCAGCGTCTCGCCTGCGGCATGGGCCTGAATCGGCGGCGTATTGCCAACCACTGCCAGGTCGAGGGCGCCTGCGCGGAAGGCCTCCAGGATCGCGGGGCCACCGAGGAAGTTGGCATAGGTGATGCTGGCGCCCACCCTAGCCTGCTCGCCGGCGCTGCGCAGCAGCGTCTGGAGGGCTTCGTTCTGGTCCGCTACAACCAGCTTCGTTCCCGCCGGGACCGCCGGATCCGCGCCGCCCGGCTGGGCCAATGCGTGCGCGCCGAAGGTGCCGCCCAGGGCGAGGGAAAACAGTATGCAGACGGCGCGCAAGCGAGATTTCTTGATAGACATGGAGGATACGAGCAGCACCGGCAAGGCGCCCCGTGAGACAGAGCAGTCCTGGATATTGCAACCGCGTGGAAGCGCGGGCAACGAAGCTTTTCGATCTTGCTTGCTACCATCTTCGCGGCAGGGTGGCCGGGCTGCGGCTCCGCCGCCCGGCGGGAATCCCCGTTGCAAACGGCTTGGTCTGCGGCCTGCGCCAGGCCTTCACCGGCAAGCCTGCCGTCAGGGCCTCACGCCCACCACTGCCCGCAGGATCACGGGGTTGTTGCCGCGCAGCGAACTGGCGCCGAGCACGGACCTCGCGTGGATGCCGACATCGCCGAGCACTTCGACGAGGGTATCGGAGGCACCATCGAGCACCAGGGCATGCTCTTCGAAATCCTCGGTGGCATTGACGAATCCCTGCAGTTCGAGCACCTGCGCAACCTTGTCCAACGATCCGAGTTCGTCCTTGAGGACGAGCAAGAGTTCGATCGCGGCGAGATGTGCGAAGTGCTTTCCCTCTTCGACGGAGAATTCCCGCCCGAGCTTCCCGCGCGGCGCCTTGCTGTCTACAGGCGCGGCGGATTTGCCGGAAAGAAACAGCAGGTTGCCCCATGCCGTGGCGTTCTGGTAGTGCGCCGCGGGCTTGCTGGCGGTTCGGGGTCCGGCGACGAATCTTGCAAGGCGTTCATCTGCGCTCATGGTGGTTTCCTCTGCTTGTACGGGTGGCGGCCCCCCGGGGCCGGACATCTGCGTTGAAACGCAACCGGTATCCATGCCTGCTCTCGCATGTCCACCGGGACCATCTAGAAGAACGCGCCGGTTGGCAGCAACGTGCCGTTCAGGTAATGGTCGCCCAGCACCCGCTCCTTGTAGAGGCGCGGGTTGTGCGAGGCAATGACCTTGATGTTGCGCCAGTGCCGGTCGAGCGCTGCCTGGGTGGAAACCCCGCTGCCGCTGGACACGTCGATCAGCAGGCTGGCCAGATTGGCGGCCACCTCGTCGGTGACCACCTTGGCCTCGGAAGCCGCCACCGTGGCGGCCAGCGACAAGCGATGCGCGTCCGGGCCATGGGACTCCCGCCAGGCAAGGTCCAGCGCTTGCACGGCGCGGTCGGTGACGGCGTGCAGGGCGCTGCGGTAGGCCGCGATGCGGCCGATCGTCGCCTGGATTTCCGGTTCGTCACCCGGCCGCTGCGCCAGCGCGTGATAGTAGTTGCGGTGCCGCGCGCGCACCAGGGCAACGGCATCCGCCAGTATCCTGCTGACGATGCCGGTGATGGCGGTGGTCAGGTACACCTGGTGGAAGGTGAAGCCATACAGCACGGGCCGGCCGTCATTCGCGCGGGCAGGCAGATCGTGCAGGTCCGCCTCGTTCACGTACACGTTGTCGAACACCGTGGTGCCCGAGCCTGTGAGCCGTTGCCCGAATCCGTCCCAGTCGTCGTCGAGCTTCACGCCGGACGCAGAAGATGCGATGAAAAACTGCTTGGTGCGCCCGGTGGCCGGCTCGATTGCCGTGGAGAACAGGTAGTCGGCGTACAGGTTGCCGGTCGAGTAGATTTTCCTGCCCGATATGCGCCACCCGGGCTCGCCGGGCACCGGCACGAGCCGGGTGGCCGGCACCTGGCCGAGGGAGCCGGCCGGCTCGCCGGTCAGTTCGTTGAAAGCGACGCCGAAGGTCTTGCCCTGTCCCGCCAATTCCAGAACATGCCGCGAGAAGGCGCCGTCCCTGGTCTTCAGGTGCTGCTCGACCGCGAAGAAGTGATTGCGGAACACGTGGGCGATGTTGGAGTCCGCCGTGGCGAGATCGCGTGCCAGCAGGAACAACTCCGGCAGCGTGATGCCCTGCCCGCGCTCGGCACGCGGCAACCRCACGGCGCCGAAGCCGCGTGCCTTGAGGGCGGCCGTTTCGGCGAAGGGGAGCCGGTGCGCCACGTCGCGCTCGGYAGCACCCGCCGCCAGCTCCCGGAACAGGTCTTCGTAGCCGAGCCGCCGTGTCACGTCGCTCCACGCGATCAGGTCGACCGATGCAACCTCAGACATGATCGGTCACTCCTTCGCGGCTGGCGGCCTGCGCGGCGACGCCCGGATCGCGCGGGTCCGCATACGCCGGCAGTCCCAGGTGGTCACGCAGTGTCGTTCCCGTGTACTCGGTGCGGAAGCGCCCCGCCTTCTGCAACACGGGGATCAGGTGGTCCACCACATCTTCGAGACCGCCCGTCTGTACGTCGATGTTCAGGTTGAAACCGTCCGCGGCGCGGCTGTCGACCCAGTGCAGGATGTCGGCGGCAACCTGCTCCGGCGTGCCTGCGATGATCCGGTGTCCGCCGGTGATATTGCTGACCAGCGTCTGGCGCACGGTCCAGTCGTTCGCGCGCGCCTCGCTGAGGATTTCCCGCCGATGCCATCGCGAGGCCACGGGCACCCGGCTTTCCGCCTGCTCGATCTTGTCAAAGGGCAGCTTTTCGTCCAGCGGCAGATCGTCCGGATCGAGCGCCAGGTGGTGCGCCAGTTCCTCGCGCAAGAATGCGAGATCGAGTTGCTCGTCCAGTTCCCGCTTGCGCCTGTGCGCCTCGGCCTCGGTGCCGCCCAGGATGGGGAACAGGCCGGGCATCACCAGCAGGTGGTCCGGATTGCGCCCGTAGCTGCGCGCCAGGGACTTCACGTCGGCGTAGAACGTCCGCCCCTTTTCGATGCGGCGCTGCCCGGTGAAGAGCGCATCGGCGAAGCGCGCGCCGAAGGCCTTGCTGTCATCTGACTGCCCTGCCTGGAAGATGACGGGGCGGCCCTGCGGGGTGGCCGGGGTGGACAGCGTGCCCTCGCTGCGGAAATGCTCGCCCCGGTAGCGGATCGGCCTCAGTCGTGCCGGATCCACGTAGACATGGCTGCGCGCATCGGCCACCACGGCGTGCTGCGGCAAGGAGTCCCACAACTGGACCACGATCTCCGCGAATTCGGTTGCGCGCTGGTAGCGCGCCTCCTGCTCGAAGCCCTTGTCGAGCCCGTAGGCGGCCAGCGCCACCGGCACCTGGCTGGTGATGATGTTCCAGGCGGAGCGCCCTTTGCTGATGTGGTCGAGCGTGGCAATCTGGCGCGCCACGATATACGGATGGCCGAAGAGACTGGATGCCGTCACCACCAGGCCGATGTGCCGGGTGGCCTGGCTCAGCGCGGCATGCAGCGCCAGCGGATCGAGCGCGCGCCACGGCCGGTGAAAGGCCTCCGGCACCAGCCCGCCCGGCCCGTCCGCGAGAAACAGCGCGTCGATCTTGCCGCGCTCGGCGATCCGGGCAATCTCGACGAAGCTGTCGATATCGGTGGACAGGCGGGCCGGATCTGGCAGCGTCTTCCAGGCGGCGTCATGGCGGCCGGAGGCGAGCACGTTGACGCCCAGGCGAACGGGAGGTGCGGATGACATGAAAAGGTCCTTGCGGTGGGACGGAGGCTGCGTATCGCGGCATATTGCTGCGATACCCCAGCCATGGCGCGGCAGTATCGGAATGGCGTGACAGCGCCCGGGCGCCGGAAGCGCCCGGACAGGAAACCCGGCTCACACTCTCACGGAGTACTCGGCCACGTTGACCCGCTTCGGCAGGATGCGGCGCTCGGCCAGCCAGTCCGCGGCCCGCTGGAACTGGCCGAGGAAGGCCTTGTCGTCGGCCTCGTAGAACTTGTTCTGGCGGCGATAACCGATCAGGTGGTCACGCACGGCATTACTGTATTTGCCTGCCTTCTGGGCGAAGGCCTCGGCCTCGGCAGCATGCTGGTCCGACCACGTTCCCTCGATGCGATAGGCGTCGATGACGGCGCGCACCAGGGCGGAGTTCTCCACCGCGAAGCGCCGCTGCGTGACCAGCGAGGAATAGTCGATCAGGAAGTCCAGGTCGGTGCCTTCGAAAAAGATGTCCTTGGCGTCGTACTGGCTGCGCGCGATGTCCACGCCGGGCGTCCACATGGACCAGGCATCGACCTTGCCCTGCCCGAAGGCGGGTGCCGCGTCCGGCGGATTCAGGTAGACGAACTCCACCTTCGCGCGGTCGACGCCATGCTTTTCCAGCGCCGCCACCAGCAGGAACTCTCCCAGGCCGGAGCGGTTCACCGCCACCTTCCTGCCGGCCAGGTCCTTGACCGAGTTGATGCCCGAGGTCTTCTTGACGATGATCGCGGTGCTGCGCGGGCTATAGACATTGAACTGCGCGAACACCAGCGGCGAGCCGGCGATGATCGCCGCCAGCGCTGGCGTCGTGCTGCCCCAGAAGCCGAAGTCGGCACTGCCGCCCACCACCGCCTGCAGCGACGGCGCGTGATTGGGGAAGGGGCCGACCCATTCCACCTTGATGCCCTTGGCCGCCAGGTTCTTCTCGAATTCGCCGCGTTCGCGCGCGATCAGCGGCAAGCCGCCGGGCCCCCAACCCACCCGCACCTTGTCGGTATTGCGGGTACCCTCGGCCAGGACGCCTTGCGGCAGCCCCAGGCCGGCGCCGAGCGCCAGGCCGGCCTGGACACGCCAGGCTGGTGACGTGCCACGAGCTCCTTCACCAGCACATGCATCTTGATGCGAGTCAGCGCATCGAGCGCGGCGAACGGCTCGTCCAGCAACAGCAAGCGGGGCTCGCGCACCAGCGCGCGAGCCAATGCCACACGCTGCGCCTGCCCGCCGGAGAGTCGTCTGGGCAGGTCGTTTTCACGCCCGCCGAGGCCAACCTCGCGCAGAGCCGCCTCGGCGAGCGGCCTGCCCTTGTCGTCCGGGATGCCCAGCGCGACATTGCGCCATAGCGGGAACCACGGCATCAGCCGATGCTCCTGGAAGACCACGGCAGGCTGCGCGGGGCCGTCCACGTGGCCGGCGTCGATGGGGTCCAGACCAGCCAGCGCGCGCAGCAGCGTGGTCTTGCCGCAGCCGCTTTCACCGAGCAGCGCGACGAATTCGCCGGCGTCGATCTGCAGGTCGAGATCGTCCACCACCACATGTTCGCCATACTGACGGCGCAATCCACGGACGACGACCGCCGCTTCGCCGCGCTGGCGGGTTGCTGTTTGCGCGGACATCAGCGTGAACCCTTTGCGTCGTAGTTGGGATGCCAGGACAGCAAGCGGCGTTCCAGCAGGCGCGCCAGGCTATCCGCGAGCACGCCGATGGCGGCGTAAATCAGGAGGGTGAGTACGATGACATTGGTCTGCAGGAACTCGCGGGCATCCATGGCGAGGAAGCCGATGCCTTTCGTCGTGGCGATCGTCTCGGCGATGACCAGCGCCAGCCACGACACGGCGAGCGCATAGCGCACGCCGGTCAGGATGGACGGCATGGCACCCGGCAGCACGATCTTCGAGATCTGCTCGCCCAGGCTCAGGCCCGTCACTTTGCCAACCTCCAGCAGCTTCGGGTCCACCTGCCGGATGCCCAGCACCGTGTTGATATAGATCGGGAATAGCACGGCCAGCGAGACGAGGAAGATCTTGCCGCTCTCCTCCACGCCGAACCAGACGATGACCAACGGAAGCAGGGCAAGGAACGGGATCGCCCGCACCATCTGCACCGAGCGGTCCAGGACGGCCTCCGCCAGGCGGGAGAAGCCCACCAGGATGCCCAGGCCAAAGCCAATCGCGCCACCGATGGCAAAGCCGGTCGCCGCCCGTGCCAGGCTGTATGCGAGGTGAACGAACAGCGATCCGTCACGGATCATTTCCCATGCCGTCCGTGCGACGCTGCTGGGCGCCGGCAGCACCTGCGGTTCGATATAGCCCGCGCGGGACAGGAATTCCCATACGACCAGGACCAGTACGGGCGTGGCCCACGAGATCGCCAGGAACCCGGCATTGCCGAGCCTGCGCTCGCGGCCGCGGGCTTTCTCCTTCGCGGCTGGCGGCGCGGCAGTCCGCACGTCGAATGGCTTTGAGGCGCTGGATGTCATGGAAACTGGCTCGTCCCGCGACGAGTAGAATTTGAAACCGGGGCAACGCGGCAAGGCAGGACTGCCTCGGCCGGTGAGTGAGCGTCAAAGCTTACTGTCTGGCCAGTTACGCGGGAAATAACAAGTCTGGATATGCATATGTCTTTCGGCGCATCCAGCGAAGTGGAGGAGACATCCCGGCCGCGCCTGCGCGTTCATGCATTTGCGGCAGAGCGGCTTTTCAGGATGCCCGCGATTGGCTTTGAAATCGCGGATGGCAACGGTCTTTGCTGTTCGACAGAACAGGAGGCACCACAGGACGCGGAACCGGGCTATCGGCTTTCGGCTTTCGGCTAACCATTGTCCGGCCCGTCCCCTGTAGCGATTCCCTGCCATGCGTGCGTCGCCTCAGGCGGGCGTCTTGCGAAACTTCTCGTGCAGTTGGCGCAGCAGCGGCGTGGGCGTCATGCCGTTCTTCTTCTCTACGCCGATCAGCCAGCCGGTGCGATGCCAGTCCTGCACGATGCGGTCGATCACGGCCTGGGTATCGGTCTCACCCTTGCGCACCCAGATCACCGATGGGGACGGGATCAGGTCGCGCGGCGAAACGATCTCGTAGTCCTTCCAGTCGGCGTTGTTCTCCACCAGGTCGCGCAGCGTCGGGCTCACATGCACCGCCGCCACGCAATTGCCGCCCCTGAGCGCCAGCAGCGACTCGGGCTGGCCGCGGAAGGCCCTGATCTGCGCGCCGTACTGCTCGGCCAGCGGCTTGGTGAAGTTGCTGCCCTGCGAAACGCATACCGGCTTGCCTTTGGCGTCTTCCCACCTGGCGATGCCGCTACCCTTCCTGGCGATAGCGGCGCCACCGACCTCCTCGAATGGCGTGGGCACGAAGGACAGGATCTCGCTGCGCTCCTGCGTCCATTGCATATTGGCGATCAGGATATCGACCTTGCCCTGCTGCAGGAACTGCACGCGGTTCGAGGGCTGCACCTGGATGGTTTCCAGCGTGACGCCAAGGCCCCTGGCCACACCCTCGGACAACTCCACGTTATAGCCCACGTGCTTTTGCGTGGCCGGGTCGATGGTGCCGAAGGGCGGGCCGGAGAGGACCACGCCCGCCACGAGCTTGCCGCGCTGCCTGATCTTGTCGAGCGTGGCATCCGCATGCGCGACGCCCGCGGACAGGCAAAGCAAGGCGGCGACGATTCGGGCAAAGGACGAGAAGCGGAAGACGGAATTCATGCGGACCACGCGCCGAAGCAAGTGAAAGGGAGGCGGGCATCTTGCTGGATCACGCTGACGACCACAAGAAAGGGTTTCGGATATGGATATGCGCGACCCCGGGCCGGGCGCCGGGGCAATGAGGCGAGCTCAGGAATCAGCGTTGGCGTGAGAGCCCGAGCCCGGCGCATGCCATCCGCCGGTCCTGGTGCACACAGCTATCCGAGTAAGAACCTGCGCAAATACTCGTAGGAAAGCCGTAGAAAGTCATGCTGGAATCAGCCCTGGAGCGCTCTCCGATTCCAGCCACGGCTCACCACCCGCCGGCATCTTGAGCCAATACTGTCCGCATCCATCACCAGGAACCCTCATGTCGCAGCCCCGCAGCACCGAGCACGATATCCATCCGCTTTTCCTGCAGCGCTGGTCGCCGCGCGCCTTCACCGGCGAGGCGATCGAACCCGCCACGCTGCTGCGCTTCTTCGAGGCGGCGCGTTGGGCGCCGTCCGGCTACAACGCCCAGCCGTGGCGCTTCGTCTACGGGCGGCGCGATACACCGGCCTGGCAGCCGATTTTCGACGCGCTTTCGGAGTACAACCAAGGCTGGGCACGGAGCGCGTCGGCGCTGGTGGCCATTCTGTCGCGCAAGGTGTGGATCCCGCCGGGCAAGACCGAGCCGCAGGACATCGCCACGCATTCCTTCGACGCCGGCGCGGCCTGGGCCAGCCTGGCCTTCCAGGTAACGCTGTCGGGCTGGCACGCACATGGCATCGGCGGCTTCGACAAGGCGCGGTTGCGCGAGGCACTGGCGGTGCCGCACGACTATGCCATCGAGGCTGTGATCGCCATCGGCAAGCAGGGCGACAAGTCGCAGCTGCCTGAAGCATTGCAGG
>NZ_JBFTND010000068.1:0-32131 GCF_056397305.1 Cupriavidus sp. 05N40 | reverse complement strand
AAGCGCATGTGCGACTCGYTCTCCAGCAGCTTGGGCGTGGTGCCCGASGAGATCAGCGCATGGAAGCCCGACACCGCGCCGCAGGCGATGGTGATGAAGAGGAACGGGAACAGGTTGCCCGACCACACCGGCCCGCCGCCCTTGGCGAACTGCGTGAACGCCGGCATCTTCAGCTCCGGCGCCACGATCACGATGCCCACGGCCAGCGCGATGATGGTGCCGATCTTGAGGAAGGTCGAGAGGTAGTCGCGCGGGGCCAGCAGCAGCCACACCGGCAGCACCGCGGCGATAAAGCCGTAGACGATCAGCATCCACGTCAGGGCCTTGCCGTCGTACGTGAACAGCGGCGCCAGCACGGCGCTCTCGTGCACGTACTGGCCGCCGATGATGGCCAGCATCAGCAGCACGAAGCCGATCACCGACACCTCGCCGATGCGGCCCGGGCGGATGTAGCGCGTGTACACGCCCATGAAGATGGCGATGGGAATCGTCACGCCCACGGTGAAGGTGCCCCACGGCGAGCCGGCCAGCGCCTTCACCACGATCAGCGCCAGCACCGCCAGGATGATGATCATGATCATGAAGCAGCCGAACAGCGCGATCATGCCCGGCACCGTGCCCATCTCGGACTTGATCAGGTCRCCCAGCGARCGSCCGTYGCGGCGSSTGGAGATGAACAGCACCATGAAGTCCTGCACCGCGCCGGCGAACACCACGCCGGCCAGGATCCACAGCATGCCGGGCATGTAGCCCATCTGCGCGGCCAGCACCGGGCCCACCAGCGGGCCGGCGCCGGCGATCGCGGCGAAGTGGTGGCCGAACAGCACCGCCTTGTTGGTCGGCACGTAGTCCAGCCCGTCGTTGTGGCGCCAGGCCGGCGTCATGCGCTTGGGGTCGAGCTGCATGACCTTGTCGGCGATGAACTTGCTGTAGTAGCGGTAGGCGATCAGGTAGATGCAGATCGCGGCGACCACGATCCACAGGGCACTGACGGCTTCGCCGCGAGATAGTGCAACGGTGGCAAAGGCGAAGGCGCCGAGTACGGCGACGGCCAGCCACACCAGGTGTTGCCCGATGCGATTCATGATGAGGGTCTCCTCAGACCGTTTATGGAAATGCCGGCGGCGGCAGGTCCGGCATGCATGGCGCGGCGCGCGGGGGCGTCCAAGCGGACGGCGCGCGCCGGGGACGGCGGGCTGACGAGGGGGTGGCGTGGTTGTCTCCTGCCAGTTTTTCGTCGGTGCCCGGTGAGTCTCGCAAGCTCCGGATCTGGTCGTCGCAGGCGGGCGATGCTGCCGGCAATCGCTGGCCGCACCCGCTGCGCAGGACGCATGCATGATGCTGCGTGGCAGCGGTCGCACGTCCGGCGTGTAGTATTGACACCCGCCCCTGGCGGCACAAGCGCGGAACTACGCAGCCACGTTGCGTGTTACTACGTAGATCCACGGTCATATGCCGCTTGCGCGTCATCCGTGTTTACCCCGGGGACGCACCCGGCGCCATCCCGGCACCACGCAAGCACCACGCGAGCACCACTCGAGCACTACTCAGGCACTGCCCCGGCATCGATGAAACTCCGTCAGAAGATCCTGCTGCTGGCCGTCGCGCCGCTCGCCGTCGCCATGTTCGGCATCGCGCTGGCGGTGCGCTACCAGGCCACCGCGCTGGCCCGCCACGAGCGCACCCTGGTCGAGGCGGCTTACCTGCAGAGCAAGGAGGTCGAGCTGCGCCACTACGTAGAGCTGGCGCAGAGCGCGATCGCGCCCATGGTGCACTCGGGCCGCAACGACGACGCCACCCGCCACGCCGCCATGGAAGCGCTGGCGCGCCTGGACTACGGCCCCGACGGCTACTTCTTCCTCTACGACATGCAGGGCCGCAACCTGATGCACCCGCGCCAGCCCGAGCTGGTGGGACAGGACCTGTGGAGCCTGCGCGACCCGCAGGGCGCGCTCACCATCCAGCGGCTGATCGCGGCCGCGCGCGCCGGCGGCGGTTCGGTGCGCTACATGTGGAAGAAGCCGTCGTCCCAGCAGGTGGCGCCCAAGCTCGGCTACGTGGTCGGGGTGCCGGAATGGAACTGGATGCTTGGCACCGGCATCTACCTGGACGACGTCGAGCGCACCCTGCGCCAGCTCGATGCGCGCGCCGAGACCGATATCCGCGAAACCATGGCATGGATCGGCGTGATCGCCGCCATCAGCATCCTGCTGGTGGCCGCCAGCGGGCTGGCCCTCAACGTGAGCGAGCATCGCGAGGCCGACGCCAAGCTGCGCCAGCTGGCCCAGCGCGTGGTGCAGTCGCAGGAAGAAGAACGGGCACGGCTGTCGCGCGAGCTGCATGACGGCATCAGCCAGTTGCTGGTGTCGGTCAAGCTGCTGCTGGAAACCGCGGCCAACCGCCTGCGCCTGGCGCCGGGCGAAGGCGCCACGGTGTCGCCCGTGCTCGGCACCGCGCTGGCACGCCTGGACAGCGTGTTCAACGAAGTGCGGCGGGTGGCGCGCAACCTGCGCCCCGCCCTGCTCGACGATCTCGGCCTCTACGCCGCGCTGGAGCATCTGGCGCGCGAGATGCAGGAAGGCAGCGGCCTGCGCATCGCCGTCTCGCGCAGCGGCACGCCGCGCGAGCTGCCCGACGAGCAGGCCACCGCGCTGTTCCGCATTGCCCAGGAGGCGCTGACCAATGTGGAGCGGCATGCTCACGCGCGCCATGTGGCGCTGGAACTGGCCTTCGATGCCGATGCCACCCGGCTGACGGTGCAGGACGACGGCGCCGGCTTCGACGTGGCGCGCATGCAGCACGACCCCAAGCGTGGCATCGGCCTGCGCAACCTGCGCGAGCGCACCGCCGCGCTGGGCGGCGAGTTCGAGATCAGCTCCCGTCCCGGCGCCACCCGCCTGCACGCCGCGGTGCCACTGCCGCGCCCGGGCCCCGCGCCCGCCGCGGCCCGACAAGACAGCTCAGGAAATCCATCATCATGACCCAAGCCCCTGCCCGCGTGCTGCTGATCGACGACCACGCGCTGGTGCGCGACGGCATGCGCATGCGCCTGGGCCTGCAGCCCGAGCTGAGCGTGGTCGGCGAAGCCGACGACGGCGAGGCCGCGCTGGCCTGGCTGGCCCGGGCCGCGCCCGAGCAGATGCCCGAACTGGTGATCACCGATATCGGCATGCGCGGCATGGGYGGCATCGCGCTGGCCGCCGCGCTGCACGACGACTATCCCGAGCTGGCCGTGCTGGTGGTGTCCATGCACGACAACCTGGAGTATGTGCGACAGGCGATCCGCGCCGGCGCGCGCGGCTATGTGCTCAAGGACGCGCCCGCCGACGAACTGATGGCGGCCATCGGCGCCGTGCTCGCCGGCCGCGTCTTCTACAGCGCCCGCATTGCGCGCCGCATGGTCGAGGAAAGCCCCGCCGCCGGGCCGCTCGATGCGCTCACGCCGCGCGAGCGCGACATCCTCAACTGCATCGGGCGCGGGCAGGCCAACAAGGACATCGCCGCCGCGCTGGGCGTATCGGTGCGCACCATCGAGACGCACCGGCTCAATCTGCGCCGCAAGCTCGGCATCGAAGGCCGCGCGGAACTGGTGAAGTACGCGGTGGAGCAGCTCGGCGCGGGCACGGCGGGCGATACGCCGCCGGGCACGTAGCCCGTGGCGGCTCTGGCGAGCATCGGCGCGCAAGACGCCGGCCAAAAGAAAAAGCCCCCTGTTTCCAGGGGGCTCTCGCCTGCAGCCGGAATCGCGGCGGCTTAGTCAGCCAGGCGCTTGGCCAGTGCGGCCTTGGTGTCCACCAGCGCCTGCGGCAGGTTGTGCTTGAGCTGGGTGAACAGCTCTTCGTGCAGGGTCAGCTCGCGCTGCCATGCGGCGTGGTCGATCGAGGTGACCTGGTCGAACTGCTGGCGCGTGAATTCCAGCCCTTCCCAGTTCAGGTCCTCGAAGCGCGGCGAGGTGCCGAACACGTGGTCGGTGCCCTTGCCGTGTCCTTCGACGCGGTCGATCATCCACGACAGCACGCGCATGTTCTCGCCGAAGCCCGGCCACACGAAGTTGCCGTCCGCGTCCTTGCGGAACCAGTTGACGCAGTAGATGCCCGGCAGCCTGGCGCCGCTGGCTTCGAGCTTCTTGCCCAGCGCCAGCCAGTGGCCGAAATAGTCGGCCATGTTGTAGCCGCAGAACGGCAGCATGGCGAACGGGTCGCGGCGCACCACGCCTTGCTGGCCGGCCGCCGCGGCGGTGGTTTCCGAGCCCATGGTGGCGGCCATGTAGACGCCTTCGGTCCAGTTGCGCGCCTCGGTCACCAGCGGCACCGTGGTGGAGCGGCGGCCGCCGAAGATGAAGGCGTCGATGGCGACGCCGGCCGGGTTGTCCCAGTTATCGTCGATCGACGGGCACTGCACGGCCGGCGCGGTGAAACGGGCGTTCGGGTGCGCGGCCTTGGCGCCGGTCTCGCGGGCGATGGCCGGGGTCCAGTCCTTGCCCTGCCAGTCGACCAGGTGGGCCGGGGCTTCCTTGCTCATGCCTTCCCACCACACGTCGCCGTCGTCGGTCAGCGCCACGTTGGTGAAGATGACGTTTTCCTTGAGCGTCGCCATCGCGTTGAAGTTGGTCTTCTCGCTGGTGCCCGGGGCCACGCCGAAGTAGCCGGCTTCCGGGTTGATGGCGTACAGGCGGCCGTCCTGGCCCGGCTTGATCCAGGCGATGTCGTCGCCGATGGTGGTGACCTTCCAGCCTTCGAAGCCCTTGGGCGGGATCAGCATGGCGAAGTTGGTCTTGCCGCAGGCCGACGGGAAGGCGGCCGCCACGTGGTACTTCTTGCCCTCGGGCGAGGTCACGCCCAGGATCAGCATGTGTTCGGCCAGCCAGCCTTCGTCACGGCCCATGGTGGAAGCGATGCGCAGGGCGAAGCACTTCTTGCCCAGCAGCGCGTTGCCGCCATAGCCCGAGCCATACGACCAGATCTCGCGCGTTTCCGGGAAATGCACGATGTACTTGGTGGCGTTGCAGGGCCAGGGCACGTCCTTCTCGCCCGCGGCCAGCGGCTTGCCGACGGTGTGCACGCAAGGCACGAAGTCGCGGTCGGTGCCGAGCACGTCGAACACCGCGCGGCCCATGCGGGTCATGATGCGCATGTTCACCGCCACATACGGCGAATCGGACAGTTCCACGCCGATATGGGCGATCGGCGAGCCCAGCGGGCCCATCGAGAACGGCACCACGTAGAGGGTGCGGCCGCGCATGCAGCCTTCGAACAGGCCGGCCAGGGTCTGGCGCATTTCGGCCGGGGCGGTCCAGTTGTTGGTGGCGCCCGCATCTTCCTGCTTTTCCGAGCAGATGAAGGTGCGGTCTTCGACGCGTGCCACGTCCGACGGATCGGACAGCGCGAGGAAGGAGTTCTTGCGCTTGGCCGGGTTGAGGCGCTTCATGGTGCCCGCGGCGACCATCTGGTCGCACAGGCGGTCGTACTCGTCCTGCGAGCCGTCGCACCAGTAGATATTGTCGGGTTTGGCAAGCGCCGCGATCTCGGCTACCCAGGCGACCAGCTTCTGGTGCTTGACCCAGGCCGGAACGTTGAGTGCGGGCGTGCCCTGCATGGCGGGATGGTTCATACAGTTACTCCAAAGCGAAAAAGAATTCTTTCCAAAGCCTGGGCCGCGCCATCGCGTCGCCGCGTGCAGGCGGCACCGGGATATCCAACGGGCCAACATCGTCACATCCCGTTACAACTGAGCGGCAGCCCCGACCCAGCAAAAGGTCGCGGCGGGCCTCGTGGCTGCGCTACAGTTGCGCTTTCCGCGCGACAGGGCCGGGCAGGCTTTGTCCGACACAATCCAGCGGACGGGAGCGTGGCTCGACCGACAATCCGGTAGCATCGGAGCCGGCAAGGATACCACTGCCTCGGGCCGCTGTTTTTTGCTCCGCAGCAATGTTGGCGCAGTGCCGGCGCATCTTTCCTGCCGTGCCGTATTGTCCTGTTCACCTGCCTGGCAGCGCACTTCTGCCTTGCGCCAAAAAGTCTGCGCCGCACGCCGCACCTGCGGCAGTGTCGCGCGGCAGGTAGTAAAACAATACAGTGGATGCGCGCCCCGCTTTGTGGTCGCGCGCACCTTAGCCATTGCCAAACCAGAGTTGCCGATGAAGATTGCCGTACTCGACGATTACCAGGACTCCGTTCGCAAACTGCCCTGTTTCAGCCTGCTCGACGGCCATGACGTCAAGGTGTTCAACAACACCGTGAAGGGCGTCGGCCAGCTGGCGGCGCGCCTGTCGGACGTGGAGGCCGTGGTGCTGATCCGCGAACGCTCGCGCATCCCCCGCCAACTGCTGGAAAAACTGCCCAAGCTCAAGATCGTCAGCCAGACCGGCCGCGTCGGCGGCCATGTCGACATCGATGCCTGTACCGAGCGCGGCGTGGCAGTGCTGGAAGGCTCCGGCTCGCCGGTGGCGCCGGCCGAACTCACCTGGGCCCTGATCATGGCGGCCCAGCGCCGCATTCCCCAGTACGTGGCCAGCCTCAAGCACGGCGCCTGGCAGCAGTCCGGGCTCAAGTCCACCACCATGCCGCCCAATTTCGGCCTGGGCCAGGTGCTGCGCGGGCAGACGCTGGGCATCTGGGGCTACGGCAAGATCGGCAAGCTGCTGGCCGGCTACGGCCGCGCCTTCGGCATGAATGTGCTGGTGTGGGGCCGCGAGAACTCGCAGAAAAGCGCCCGGGAGGACGGCCTGGCGGTGGCCGAGTCGCAGGAGCAGTTGTTCGCCGAAAGCGATGTGCTGTCGCTGCACCTGCGCCTGAACGACGAGACCCGCGGGCTGGTCAAGCTGTCCGACCTCACTCGCATGAAGCCGACCGCGCTGTTCGTCAATACCAGCCGCGCCGAGCTGGTCGAGGAAAACGCCCTGCTGACCGCGCTCAACCGCGGCCGCCCGGGCATGGCGGCGGTCGACGTGTTCGAGTCCGAGCCCATCCTGCAGGGCCACGCCCTGCTGCGCATGGAAAACTGCATCTGCACGCCGCACCTGGGCTACGTGGAGCGGGAGAGCTACGAGATGTACTTCCGCATCGCCTTCCAGAACATCCTCGACGTACTGGCCGGCAAGCACGAAAGCATCGCCAATCCCAAGGCGCTGACGCCGGCCCTGTCCCGCTAGAGCCGGCACCGGAGTCCGCGGCGCGGTGCCCGGTTCGCCGCAAACGCGAACCGGGCAAACCCGCTACACTCGCCTCATCCCGCGCGGCCTCCGGCCGCGTTTTTCGTCTTTCCGCCCTCTTTTTTCTAGCGCCGCCCGCCATGGATCCCAGGCTCCTGACGCTGTGCTTCGGCAATTTCGTCATCGGCACCGGCGCGATGATCGTCACCGGCATGCTCAACGACATCGCCGGCGACTTCGGCCTGAGCGCGGGCACCGCCGGCCAGCTGATCGCGGTGTTCGCGCTGGCTACCTGCGTGGGCGCCCCGCTGTTCGCCACGCTCGGCTCGCGCATCGACCGCCGCCTGCTGCTGGCCGGATCGCTGCTGGTCTACGCCGTCATGCACCTGGCCGCGGCGCTGGCGCCGAGCTTTGCCGCCCTGATGGCGGTCCGCTTCCTGACCGCCATCGGCGCGGCCATCTATACGCCGCAGACCGCCGCCACGCTGCCGCTGCTGGTCAACGCGCAGACGCGCGGGCGCGCCATCAGCTTCGTCTTTCTCGGCTGGAGCGTGGCCAGCGTGGTCGGCGTGCCGCTGGGCACGTGGATCGCCAGCACGCTGGGCTGGCGCTTCAGCATGGCGCTGGTGGGCGTGATGGCGCTGGCCGCGGCGCTGGCCGTGTGGCGGGCGCTGCCGCCGCGGCTGTACGTGGAGCCGGTCGGCCGCGCCGCCTGGGGCGCGGTGCTGCGCCATACGCCGATGGTGCTGGTGGTGGCCACCACCATGATCCAGTCCGCCGGCATGTTCACGCTGTTTACCTACATCGCCCCGCTGTTGCGCGACGTGCACGGCATCAGCGGCGCCACGCTGAGCCTGATGTTCCTGGCCTACGGCGCCTGCGGCGTGACCGGCAATGTGCTGGCTGCCGCGCGCATGGACCGGGCTACGCCCGCGCGCATCGTCCAGGTCGCCATGCTGACCTCGCTGGCGGCGATGCTGCTGTGGCCGCTGGCCACCGTCGGCCCGGTGGCGCTGGTGCTGATCTTCATGCTGTGGGGCGTGGGCGGCTTCGCCACCAACAGCGCGCAGCAGGCGCGGCTGGTGGCGCTGGCGCCGGAGCGYGCCTCGGCCTCGATCTCGCTCAACTCTTCCTCGATCTACCTCGGCCAGGCCCTCGGCGCCATGGGTGGCGCGGCGATCTACGCCACCGCCGGCGCCGGCGCCCTGCACTGGGGCGCCGCCGTGCTGATGCTGCTGGCGCTGGGCGTGTCCCGGCGCGCGCGCGTGCTGGGCTGCCGCTGGAGCCAGCGCGAGGCACCCGCGCCACAGGCCTGAGCGCGCGTACCCGGGTCTGCGCTCAGGCCGGCATGCGCTCCGCCGCCGCCAGCGCCGCGATGTGTCGATAGAAAGCATCAGCGCCCGCCCGCGCCGATGGCCGACACGGCTGGCTTTCTGCTAATGTTTGGCTCTTGATACAAGCAGGTACCCCCCGTGCTGTAATAGTTTGTAATGGGGTGGAGGGCGCCGCCACTAGCCGCCGGCGGTCCCGATCCTGTACTAGTAGCGGTTTTGTCGCGAGTCGGCACTGGTTCCCAGAAACCGGGCCGTCGGGGAGCGGCGCCTGATGCGCGCACTGTAAGAGAGTCCTCACATGAAAACGAACGGCATCGACCAGGCCAAGGGCTTCGTCGACGGTAAGTGGAGTCCAGGCATGGGCACGGGAAAGGGACGCGTCTCCCCATGGGTGCTGGCCGTGGTCCTGGCCGCGCTGGCAGCGGGCGGATGGTACGGCTGGCGCGCGTGGCTGGCGCCCAAGCCCGCCGCAAAGGCGCCCGCCACGGTGGTGGTGAGCACGGCCGTGGTCCAGCAGGGGGACGTTCCGCTGAAAGTAAGCGCTAACGGGACGGTCAGTGCGCTGTCCACGGTCGAGGTCCGCCCGCAGGTCTCGAGCACGGTGCGCGCCGTGCACATCAAGGAAGGCCAGACCGTCAAGCCGGGTGACCTGCTGTTCACCCTGGACACCCGCATGGACGAGGCCAACCTTGCCCGCGCGCAGGCCCAGCTGATGCGCGACCAGGCCGACCTGTCCGACGCCCGCCGCACCCTGGCGCGCAGCAACGAGTTGCTCCAGCGCAACTTCATCTCCAAGAGCGCGGTGGATACCGCCCAGGCCAAGGTCGACGGCTTCGAAGCCACCATCCGCGCCGACCAGGCCGCGATCGAGGCCGGCCGCGTGGCGGTCAGCTACGGCGCCATCCGCGCCACCATCGCCGGGCGCACTGGCGTGATCAATATGTTCCCCGGCTCGCTGGTGATGCCCAACAGCGCGCTGCCGATGGTCACCATCGCCCAGATCCAGCCCATCGCCGTCACCTTCACGCTGCCCGAGCGCCAGCTCGCGGCGCTGCGCGAGGCGATGCACGCCGGCCCGGTCACCGTCACCGCGCTGCCCAACGACGGCAGCAAGAGCCCGGTCACCGGCAAGATCAGCTTCGTGGATAACACGGTCGACCCGCAGTACGGCAGCATCCGCATCAAGGCCCAGTTCGGCAACGAGGAGCAGCGCCTGTGGCCGGGCACCTATGCCAACGTCGATGTCGTGGTGCAGACCCTCAAGGGTGCGTTGTCGGTGCCGCCGCAGGCCGTGGTGACCGGCCCCGAGGGCCGCTTCGTCTACGTCGTGCAGCCCGACAACCGCGTCAAGCCGGTGCCGGTGAAGGTGCAGGTCTCGACCGCCGGCGCCGCCGTCATCGAAGGCGTGCCGCCAGGCACGCGCGTGGTGGTGGAGGGCGCGCAGAACCTGCGCGCGGGCAGCCTGGTGCGCGAAGGCGCGCCGGCGGCCAAGGCCGTCGCGGCCAGCGCCGCAGCCGCCGACGCCAAGCATTGAATTCCAGAGCCCCAACGCCATGACCCTGTCCGAGCTCTGTATCCGCCGTCCGGTGATGACGGTGCTGCTGTGCCTTGCGGTGATCGTCACCGGCATCGCGCTTTACCCCACCATCCCGATCGCGGCGCTGCCCTCGTTCAACTCGCCGGTGATCCAGGTCACGGCGACGCTGCCCGGGGCCAGCCCCGAGACCATGGCGGCCTCGGTGGCGACGCAGCTGGAAAAGCAGTTCGCCACCATTCCGGGCGTGTCGGTGATCAGCTCGTCGAACACGCTGGGCAACTCGAGCATCACCATCGAGTTCAACAACGACCGCGACATCGATGCCGCGGCCGTGGACGTGCAGGCGGCGCTGTTCCGCGCGCAGCGTTCGCTGCCGATCGAGATGACGGTGCCGCCGTCGTACCGCAAGGTCAACCCGGCCGATGCACCGGTGCTGCTGCTGGCGATCAACTCGCCGGCCATGAGCCTGGCCGAGCTCAACGCGTTCGGCGACAACCTGATCTCGCCCACGCTGGCTACCCTGCCGGGCGTGGCGCAGGTCCAGATCTTCGGCCAGAAGCGCTTCGCGGTGCGCGTGCGCGCCCATCCGGATGCGCTTGCCGCGCGCGGCCTGACGCTCGACGAGCTGGCCACCGCGCTGAACCGCGCCAACGCCAACACCCCGGTCGGCACGCTCGACGGCGCGCGCCAGACGCTCACCATCCAGGCCAACCGCCAGCTCGCCAGCGCCGACGCCTTCCGCAACATCATCGTGGCCAGCCAGCCCAGCGGCGCGCTGGTGCGGCTGTCCGACGTGGCCGAKGTGGAGGACAGCGTCGAGACCATCAAGACCGGCAGCTGGCTCAACAACGAGCGCTCCATCGTGCTGGCCGTGCTGCGCCAGCCCGACGCCAACACGGTGGCGGTGGTCGACGCCATCAAGAACGCCCTGCCCCGCCTGATCCAGCAGATGCCGGCCTCGGTGAGCGTCAACGTGGTCAATGACCGCTCGCAGTCGATCCGCGAGTCGATCCACGATGTGCAGTTCACACTGGCCCTGACCGTGGCGCTGGTGGTGCTGGTGATCTTCCTGTTCCTGCGCCGCGCCGCGGCCACGCTGATCCCCACCGTCTCGCTGCCGATCTCGCTGATCGGCACGGTGGCGCTGATGAAGGCGTTCGGCTACAGCCTGGACAACGTCTCGCTGCTGGCCATCACGCTCGCCGTGGGCCTGGTGGTGGACGATGCCATCGTGATGCTGGAAAACATCGTGCGCCATATCGAGGAAGGCGTGCCGCCGCTCAAGGCCGCGCTGGTCGGCTCGCGCGAGATGGGCTTCACCATCCTCTCGATCTCGATCTCGCTGATCGCGGTGTTTATCCCGATCTTCTTCATGCCGGGCGTGATCGGCCTGCTGTTCCACGAGTTCGCCGCGGTGGTGTCGCTGTCGATCCTGGTGTCGGCGCTGGTATCGCTGACCCTGATCCCGATGCTGTGCGCGCGCTTCCTCTCGGCCGAGAACGTGCCCATCGACGAGTCCCAGCACGCGTATGGCGACCACGCCGGCGGCGCGCACGCACCGGCCGTGGCGCAGAAGCAGACCATCGGGATGCGCTCCACGCAGTGGTTCGAGGACCTGTTCGAGTTCACGCTGCACCGCTATGCGCGTGGGCTCGACTGGTGCCTGGCCCACCGCAAGTCAGTGCTGGCGGTGGCCGGGCTGACCTTCGTGCTGACCGCGGTGCTGTTCGCCACCATTCCCAAGGGCTTTTTCCCGGAAGAAGACATCGGCCAGATCCAGGTCAACGCCGAAGGCCCGCAGGACATCTCCTTCGACGCCATGGCCGACCGCCTGCGCGACGCCGCGGAGCGCATGCGCAAGAATCCCGCGGTGCGCAGCATCGTGGTGTCGATCGGCGGCGGCAACTCGCCCGCCATCAATACCGGCCGCATGTTCGTCGAGCTCAAGCCGCTGGGCGAGCGTCCGCGCATGGCCAAGGTGGTGGAATCGCTGCGCCGCGACGTGGCCGGCATCCCGGGCCTGGCGGTCTACTTCTCGCCGGTGCAGAACCTGCGCCTGGGCGGGCGCCAGAGCAAGAGCCGCTACCAGTACACGCTGCAGAGCGTGAAGGCCGGCCAGCTGCAGGAGTTTTCCGACAAGCTGATGGTCAAGATGCGCGCCGACCCGGTGTTCCGCGACGTCACCAGCGACTCGCAGCAATCCGGCCTGGAGGCGCAGCTCTCCATCGACCGGGACAAGGCCAACGCGCTCGGCGTGCAGATCCAGGACGTGCGCCAGGCACTGTATTCCGCCTTCGGCGAGCGGCAGGTCTCCACCATCTACACGCCGATCGACAACTACTACGTGATCCTGCAGGCGGCCGACATCGACCGCGCCGACGAGACCGCGTTCTCCAAGCTCTACGTGCGCAGCAAGACCGGGCAGATGGTGCCGATCTCGGCCTTCTCCACCACCGAGCGCCGGGTCGGGCCGATTGCCGTGAACCACCAGGGCCAGCTGCCTTCGGTGACGGTGTCGTTCAATCTCGCGCCGGGCGCGGCGCTGGGCGACGCGTCTTCGAAGATCGATGCCTACCGGCAGGAGATCGCCATGCCGACCTCGATCTTCACCAGCTGGGGCGGCGACGCGGCGGTGTTCCAGTCTTCGCAGGCGACCCAGGTGCTGTTGCTGGTGGCGGCCATCGCCGTCATCTACACGCTGCTGGGCGTGCTGTACGAAAGCTACATCCACCCGCTGACCATCCTGGCCGGCCTGCCCTCGGCGGCGGTGGGCGCGCTGCTCACGCTGTTCATCTTCAATATCGAGCTGTCGCTGATCGCCACCATCGGCGTGCTGATGCTGATCGGCATCGTGAAGAAGAACGCCATCATGATGATCGACTTCGCGCTGGCGGCGCAGCGCGAGCAGGGCATGGCCCCGGCGCGCGCGATCCGGCAGGCCTGCCTGCTGCGCTTCCGCCCGATCCTGATGACCACCTTCGCCGCCGTGATGGGCGCGCTGCCACTGGCGCTCGGCCTGGGCGCCGGCGCCGAGCTGCGCCAGCCGCTCGGCCTGGCGGTGGTGGGCGGCCTGCTGTTCTCGCAGGTGATCACGCTGTTCATCACGCCGGTGATCTATCTCGCACTGGACCGCTTCTCGGGCACCGGCCCGCTGCAGATCGATGCCGAAGGCAATCGCATGCCGGTGCTGGTGGGGGGCGAGGCGGCCGTCGAGCGGCACTGAGCGCACTCACCGCGGTTGCATCCACGCCAGGGGGCGGTGCCGGTCAGCCGGCACCGCCCTTTTGCCTTGCGGCCGGCCCCGCAGGCCACATCGGTGTGGCATGGGCGGCACAATGCCTCTGCATGTCTGCTTTACAAATCGTTACCAATTGATAATAATTCGCATTCTCAATAGAGCGTAGCCGGCTGTGCCGAGCTGCGCCTGACCACGCCAGCCAGCCACCCGCACCATCGCTCCAGCCAGCCAGCGTTTCGTTTTCATATGGGGGAAAATCCATGAAACGCCGCTGTCTGGCGCGCCTGCGCGCCTCCGTCCGAGTCACGCCCATCGCCGTCTGCGCCACGCTGGCCTGCCCTGCCTTCGCCGCCGGACCGGCCGAGGAGCCGGTCCGCCCGCTGAGCGAGGTGGTGGTCACCGCCACCCGCACCGAGGAGCGCGCCGATGCGGTCGCCTCGACCATCACCGCCATCGAGGCGCGCCAGATCGAGCGCACCCAGCCGGTCGACGAAGCCGGCCTGTTCGCCGACGAACCCGATGTCGACGTGCCGCGCGACCGGCGCCGCTTCGGCACCGGCAGCATCAATATCCGCGGCATCGAGGACAACCGCGTGCTGCTGATGGTGGACGGCGTGCGCCTGCCCGACTACTACAACGGCGGCGGTCCCTCCAACCTGTCCAGTGCCACTCGCGACGCGCCCGAGTTCTCCTTCCTCAAGCGCGTCGAAGTGCTGCGCGGGCCGGCTTCCAGCCTGTACGGCTCGGACGCCATCGGCGGCGTGGTGTCCTATGTCACCAAGGATCCCGAGGACCTGATGCGCGGCAATGCCGCGGGCGGCGAAGCGGGCCTGTCGTGGAACGGCATCGACAGCGGTTTCGGCCAGACCGCGGGCGTGGCCGGCGGCAACGAAACCATCAAGGGCCTGTTCATGTACGCGCACCGCAAGGCGCACGCGGTGCAAAGCATGGGCGGCGACGATTCCACCTCCACCGGCCGCTCCGTGGCCAACCCGCAGAACAGCGAGACCAATGCCTGGCTGGGCAAGCTGGTGTTCGATCCCGCCGCCGGCCATCGCTTCAGGCTGACCTACGAGCACCGCGAGGGCGATACCTTCACCGATATCCGCCGCCTGTCGCCGTCACTGCCGCGCGTGACCTCCGCCAGCGGCACCGAGGACGTCTCGCGCAACCGCGTCAGCCTGGACTACGAATGGAAGCCGGCCAGCCGCGTGCTCGACCGACTCGGCGCCACCGTGTTCTACCAGGAGAGCGAGAACCGCACCGTGACCGACCAGGTGCGCAGCCGCACCAGCGCCGGCTGCTCCGGCTCGACGGCCGGCACCAGCCTGTGYGACGTGCACCTGCTGTTCGGCTTCCGCCAGCAGCAGACCGGCTTCAACCTGCAGGCGGACAAATCGTTCGCCATCGGCCCGGTCGGCCACCTGTTTACCGGCGGCGTGGATTTCATCCGCGTGCGCTCGAGCGAGAACCGCGACGGCACCGCGTACAACCGCACCACGGGTACGGTATCGAAGTCGCTGGCCGGCGACAACTTCCCGATCCACGATTTCCCCAGCGGCGAGACGCGCCAGACCGGCGTGTTCGTGCAGGACGCGCTGCAGTTCGCCGGCGGCCGCTTCACGCTCACGCCGGGCCTGCGCTTCGACCACTACTCGCTTGGCCCGGACGACGACAAGCTCTACAACAGCGTGGCCTCCAAGCCCGCCATCAGCAAGAGCGACTCCGCGCTCTCGCCCAAGCTGTCCGCGCTGTGGCAGGCCACCGACCGGATCAACCTGTGGGCGCAATACGTGTTCGGCTTCCGCGCGCCCAACTACCAGGAAGTCAACGGCAGCTTCCGCAATACCATCCAGGGCTACGGCGCCGCGCCCAACGGCGACCTCAACTCCGAGAAGAGCCGCTCCTTCGAGATCGGCGCGCGCTACTCCGACGAACGCGTGCAGAGCAGCGTGGCGCTGTTCGACAACCGCTACAAGGACTTCATCGAGCAGGTGCAGCTGAACTGCCCTTCCGACCCGGCCTGCCTGGCGGGGCTGCGCGCCACCTACCAGTATCGCAACCAGAGCAGCGTGCGCATCTACGGCGCCGAGTGGCGCGGCAGCTATCGCTTGCTGCCGCAATGGCGCGTCGATGGCGCGGTGGCCTATGCGCACGGCACCAACGAGCAGACCGACCGCCCGCTCAACAGCGTCTCGCCGCTGCGCGCCAGCGCCGCGCTGACGTGGGAGCGCGGCAGCAACAGCCAGGGCCAGGGCGCCAGCCTGCGCTGGCGCGGCGCGCGTCCCGTCACGCGCACCGACGACAGCAGCTTCACCTACTTCAAGCCGGGCGGCTATGGCGTGACCGACGTGCAGGCGTGGTGGCGCTTCAACCGCTACGCCAGCATCGTGCTGTCGGTAAACAACCTGTTCGACAAGAAGTACTGGCTGTGGGGCGACGTGCGCCAGTCCGGCGTGGCCGCCAGCGAACCGGGCCTGGATTTCTACACGCAGCCGGGCCGCACCTTTGCCGCCAGCGTGAAGCTGTCGTTCTGACCGAAAGGCGCATAGAACAAACCATGTCCCCACAAAGAAACGACTGCCTGCGTCTTCTGCGCGCGCTCGGCCTGCTATGGCTGGCCTTGCTGGCGTTCGGCGCCCAGCACGCTGGCGCGGCGCCGCCGCGCATCGCCGTGCTCACCACCTCGCCGGTGCCGGCCGGCAAGTTCGAGCCGCTGCAGGCGATGGCGCGCGCGCATGGCATGACGCTCGGCGCGCGCTATCTCGAACGCATGAGCGCGCAGGATGTGGCGCCGTTCATCGACGGCGCCGCAATGCTGATCCTGGATGCGCCACGCGATCACATCGTGACCGACATGCTCGCCAGGCTCGGGCCGCTGTGGACGAACGCGCGCGTGCCGCGACTGCTGATCGCCACCGACCGCTTCGAAGCGCACGGCGTCGACGCCGCGCTCGGCAAGCGCGTGCACGCGTACTACGTCAACGGCGGCCGCGCCAACTTCGACGCCATGATGCGCACGCTGGCCGCGCAGCAATTCCGGCTGCGCGCCGCCATGGGCGAAGACAGCACCATCCCCGCGCCGGTGATCTTCCCCAAGGCCGCCTACTATCACCCGCGCCTGGCGAGCGTGGTCACCGAATCGCCGGATGCCGCGCTCGCCGTCTCCGGCCATGCGGGCGAGCCGGTGATCGGCGTGGCGATCCACCAGGCCTATGTGTCGGGACTCGACAGCGCTTTCGTCGATGACCTGGTCGCGCGCATCGAGGCGCGCGGCGCCCGCGCCCTGGTGTTCTACAGCCCCGTGATGGATGCCGACGGCGTGCTGCGCATGGCCGCGCCCGGCGGCAAGCGCATCACCGACGTGCTGGTCAACGGGCAGATCATGCTCAACGCCGCGGGCCGCAAGGCCGAGTTCGAAACGCTCGGCATTCCGGTGTTGCAGGTCATGCCCTATCGCCGTGGCGACGCGCAGGACTGGGCGCGCGACCCGCAAGGCATCAGCCTCACCGACACGCCCTTCTACCTCGTGCAGCCGGAACTGGCCGGCGTCAGCGATCCCATGCTGGCGGCCGCCACTTCGCAGAAGGACGGCAGCATCGTCAGCCTGCCGGCGCAGCTCGATGCCGTCGCCGACAAGGCGCTCGCGCTCGCGCGCCTGCAGCGCACGCCGAATGCCGACAAGCGCGTGGCGGTGCTGTTCTACAACTATCCGGCGGGCGAGAAAAACCTGTCGGCATCGTTCCTCAACCTGCCGCGCAGCCTTTCGTCCACGCTTGCTTCGCTGCATGCCGCGGGCTACCGCACCGAAGCCGCGAACGAAGCCCTGCTGCAGCGCGAGCTCGGCGCGCTGCTCGCGCCCTTCTATCGCGAAGGCCAGCTCGGCCGCCTGCTCGACGCAGGCCGCGCGGCATGGATGCCGATGGCGCAATACCGCCGCTGGTACGACGCGCAGCCGGCCGGATTCCGCGCCGAGGTCAAGGCGCGCTGGGGCGAACCCGAATCATCGGCCATGGCGACCCGCCGCAACGGCGAGGCGGGTTTTGCCATCCCGCGCCTGCAGCTCGGCAACGTGGCGCTGATGCCGGTGCCGCCGCGCGGCGAGCGCGACGAAGCCGCCGAGAAAGCGCTCTACCACTCCACCAGGACGCCGCTCAACCATTTCTACATGGCCGCCTACCTGTGGGCGCGCGAAGGGCGCGACGCGCTGGTCCACTACGGCACCCACGGCACGCAGGAATGGACGCCCGGCAAGGAGCGCGGCCTGTCCGTGACCGACCAGCCCTACCTGGTGCTGGGCAGCGTGCCGGTGATCTATCCCTACATCGTCGACGACGTGGGCGAAGCGCTGCAGGCCAAGCGCCGCGGCCGCGCCACCATCGTCAGCCACCAGACCCCGCCGTTCAAGCCGGCGGGCCTGCATACGGATCTCTCCACGCTGCATGACCAGCTGCACAACTACCTGCAGCAGGACGAAGGCGCGGTGAAGGACACGCTGCGCGACGACATCCTCGCGCGCAGCGATCGCCTGCACCTGCTCGACGACATGGGCTGGCCGCGGGCACTCGCCGGCGCGCAGTTCACGGGCTTCCTCGATGCGTTGCACACGCACCTGCACGAACTCGCCGGCGCGCTGCAGCCGTACGGACTGCACACCTTCGGCGAATCGCAGCAGCCCGAGCTACGTCTCTACACGGTGATGGCCATGCTCGGCCCGGCATGGCTCAAGCGTGTGTTTCCGCAGGAGCCGGAGGAACTGTTCGCGCTCGACTACAGGCAGCTCGCGCAGACCGCGCCCTACGCCATGCTGCGCCGTTACGTAAACGACGGCGCGCCGCTGGCCAGCCTGGCCGATGTGCGCCAGCGCGAAGACATGCAACGCGCCCGCACGCTCTACGCCAGCCTCGACGCAGCGCCCGAGGGCGAAGCGGTGCTCACCGCGCTGGCCGGCCGCTATGTGCTTGCCGGCACCGGCGGCGATCCCGTGCGCAATCCCGATGCGTTGCCGACCGGGCGCAACCTGTACGGCTTCGATCCGTCCAAGGTGCCGAGCCGCGAGGCATGGCAGGCGGGGCAGGCTGCCGCTGAAGCGATGATCGCGGACTGGCGCGCGCGCCACGGCAGATGGCCCGCCAAGCTCGCCTTCTCGCTGTGGAGCGTGGAAACCATGCGGCACCAGGGCATGCTCGAGGCACAGGCGCTGGCTGCCATGGGCATCCGCCCGCAGTGGGACGGCGGCGGCCGCGTGATCGGCGTGGAAGCGATCCCGGCGGCGGAACTCAAGCGTCCGCGCGTGGATGTGGTGCTGTCCGCCACCGGCCTCTACCGGGACCACTTTCCCAACCTGATGAAGTGGCTGGCCGAAGCCGTCAGGCTGGCCGCGGCGCAGCCCGAGCCCGACAACGCGGTGGCCGCCGGCACGCGCCTGGTGCGCGAGCGCCTGGCGCAGCTCAAGGCGCAGGACATGAGCGCGGAGCGCATCGAGGCGCTGGCGCTCACGCGCATCTTCGCCAGCGAGTCCGGCAACTACGGCACGGGCCTCAACGACGCCACCCTCGCCAGCGACAGCTTCGGCAGCGGCAAGGCGGCGGATGCGAAGCTTGCCGGCCTCTATCTCGCGCGCATGCAATACGCCTACGGCCCCGATGAAAAGACCTGGGGCGAGAAGCTGCCGCAGCTCAATCTCTATGCGGAGAATCTCAAGGGCGTGGAGGGCGCGCTGCTGGCGCGCAGCTCCAACCTGTATGGCATGCTCACCACCGACGATCCGTTCCAGTATCTCGGCGGCATCGGGCTGGCGGTGCGGCACCTCACCGGCAAGGCGCCGGAGCTGCTGATCTCCAACCTGCGCGACGCGAACCACGCGCGCACCGAAACGGCAGCGTCCTTTCTCGCCACCGAACTGCGCACGCGTTACTTCCATCCCGGCTGGATCGAGGGCATGAAGGCCGAAGGCTACAGCGGCGCGCTCAATATGCTCGACACCGTCAACAACTTCTGGGGCTGGACCGCGGTGGCGCCGGAGATCGTGCGCGACGACCAGTGGACCGAGTTCGCCGAGGTCTACGTCAAGGACAAGCACAAGCTCGGCCTCGACGAATGGTTCGAGCGCAACGCGCCCCAGGCCCAGGCGCAGGTCATCGAGCGCATGATGGAGGCCGCGCGCAAAGGCTACTGGAAGGCCGATCCCGCGCTGCTCAGGACGCTGGCCGAGCGCTGGCAGACGCTCGCGCAGCGGCACGATATCCGCAGCGACAACCGCAGCTTCAACCGTGACGTGCAGCAACAGGCTGGCGCGGCCGGCGCGCCGGGCTACGGCATGCAGGCGCCCGCGGCGGCGCCGTCCGGCGCACCAAAGCCCGCGGCACCGCAAGCCGCGACGCCGCCGAAGCCGCGGCAGCAGGCCGAGCCGCAGCCACGGTCGCCGCAGCCCGCGCCGCCTGCGCAGACGCAAGCGGTGCAAGGCATGCAGCTGGTCGAGCGCAAGCCGCCCGCCGCGGCCATCGTGCCGGTGCTGTCCTGGCTCGCCGCGGGCATCGCGCTGGGCGGGGCGCTGCTTGGCGGCGCCATCAGCGCGCGCCGCCGCGGCGGCGTCGCGCTTCTCCCCGAAAAACACACCAAGACCCACTGAACATCATGACCCCTACCCTGCTTGAAACCCTGATGTATGACGTCGGCCAGTTGTTCCTGTACCCGACGCTCGCCTTGATCGGCCTGCTCTTTCTCTACGCCTTCTGGGCGCTCGGCGAGTTCGCCATGCAGGCCTGGCAGCGCCGGCGCAACGCCATCGAGAGCGGGCGCGGCTACGCACTGGTGACATTCGCGCTGCGCCAGCGCGTGCAGGACCCCGACGCGCTCGACGTCGCCGCGCACCGCCTGCTGGAATGGCCGCGCATCGCCACGCGCGTGGCGCCCATGCTGGGACTGGTGGCGACCATGATCCCGATGGGCCCCGCGCTCAAGGGCTTGTCCGGCGGCAATCTCGCCAATGTGGGCGAGAACCTCACCATTGCCTTCTCCGCCGTGATCCTGGCGCTGATCGCGGCCAGCATCACGTTCTATGTGGTCAACGTGCGCCGGCGCTGGCTGGCCGAGGAACTGGTCTGGCTCGGCAAGCACCAGCCGCAATGGGAGGTGGACGCATGAAATTCCTCGAAGAGAGCGAAGCCGACGATCCCATCCTGTCGGTGGTGAATCTCATCGACGTGTTCCTGGTGGTGATCGCCGCGCTGCTGGTGGCGATCGCGCAGAACCCGATGAACCCGTTCACGCATGCCGACGTCACCGTCATCACCAATCCGGGCAAGCCCAATATGGAGATCGTGTCCAGGCAGGGCGAGAAGGTCGTGCGCTACCAGGCCAGCGGCCAGGTCGGCAGCGGCGACGGCACCAAGGCCGGCGTGGCGTATCGCCTGAAGGACGGCTCGATGGTGTATGTGCCGGAAGGCGCAACTGGACAATAATAGTCACGACGCGCCRCCTGTGCCGATGGCGCGCGTGGCACGCTTCGTGCGGCGCGAATGCCCGTACAAGCGCCGCGAGCAACAACCGTAGCATTGAAACAGGACCACCCCGCCATGCCCACACTTACCCGCCTTGCTCCTCGCCGCGCCGCCGGAATGGTGATCGCGTCCGCCATCCTGGCGGGACTGGCCGGTTGCGCCGGCACGCCGCCCGCCGCCGTCGCGGGGGATGTCGCGCACCAGTTCACCGGTAAGACTTACGTGCTGCTGGGCGAGGTGCACGACAATGCCGACGGCCAGAAACGGCGCCTGCTGGCGCTGTCGAGCGCGCTCGAGGCAGGCTGGCGGCCCGCCATCGCCATGGAACAGTTCGACCGCGAACGCCAGGCCGATATCGACCGCGCGCGCCGCGAGCGTCCCGGCGATGCGGCCTACGTGGTCGCGCAGGCCGGCGGCACGGGCTGGCAATGGGAGCTGTACACGCCGGTGGTGGCGCTCGCGCTGCGCTACGACCTGCCGCTGGTGGCGGCCAACCTCTCGCGCGCCGATGCGGGCAAGATCGTGCGCGGCGGGCTCGACGGCCTGTTCGATACGGCCGAGCGCAAGCGCCTCGGTCTCGCCGCGCCGCTGCCCGCCGACGTGGCCAGCGAACAGACCGCCGTGCTCGAGCGCGGCCACTGMGGCAATTTCCCCAAGGCCATGCTGCCCGGCATGCTCGACGCCCAGGCCGCGCGCGACGCCGTGATGGCCGCCGCCATGCGTGCCTACGCCGACCGCGGCGCCGTGCTGATCGCCGGCAACGGCCACGTGCGCCGCGACGTCGGCGCGCCGCGCTGGCTCGCCACCGAGCAGGGCAAGATCTACAGCGTGGGCTATCTCGAACAAGCCGGCGCCGGCGAAGTGGGCGCCTATGACCGCGTGGTGCTGGTGCCCGCGCACAAGCGGCCGGACCCGTGCAAGGATGCGAAACCCGGCGCGGAGGCCGCGCCGGCCTGAGTGGCCAGACCGGCTTGCGCTGCGCCAACTGCGCGGCGCATGCCCTGCCCGCGCACTCGGCCAGCGCCAGCCGGACTCAAGCCGGCTATCGGCCGGCTATCAACCGGCCATCAACCGTATCAGCCGCCTATCAGCCGAACAGCTCCTCCGCCACCGTCGGATGCAGTTGCACCGTGGTGTGCAGGTGCGACAGCTTCACGCCAAGGCGCAGCGCTACCGCGAAGGCCTGGATGATTTCCGGCGCGGCGTTGTCCATCATGTGCGCGCCCAGCACGCGGCCGCTGCGCGCGTTGACCACCAGCTTCACCATCGATGCCTGCTCGCTGCCGCCGAAGCGGCTTTCCAGCGAGACGAAGCGGCGCACCACGCTCTGCACGCGCTCGGCCTTGCCGGCGTCTTCGATGGCCTGCCGCTCGCTCAGGCCGACGCTGCCGATGGCGGGTTCGCAGAAGACGGCCGTGGGCACCATGTCGAAATCCGCGCGGTCGCCGCGCCGCCCGAACAGGCGGTCGGCCAGCCAGCGTCCCTGGGCGCTGGCCACGGGGGTAAGGTGCAGGCCGTCGATGACGTCGCCGACGGCGTGGATCGAGCGTACCTTGCTGCGGAAGGAGCGGTCGACCTGGATGCCGCCCTTCTCGGCCCGTTCCACGCCGAGCGCTTCGAGGCCGAGACCGTCCCAGACCGGCTCGCGGCCGATGGCGGCGAGCGCGGCCTGCGCGCGCACGGTGTGGATGCGCTCCTTGCCGCCGTTGCCGCCATTCCCGCCATTCCCGCCGTTGCCCGCTTGCCGGTAGCACACGTCGATGGCGCCGTTGGCCTGGTTGAGCAGCGTGACCTCGGCATTGAAATGCAGGCGCACGCCCTTGGCGGCGAGTGCTTCGGCCAGCGCCGCGGCGATCTCGTGGTCGAAGCGCTGCAGCAGGCGGTCTTCGCGCACCAGCAGTTCGACCTTGACGCCGTAGCGCGACAGGATCGAGGCCTGCTCCACCGCGATATAGCCGCCGCCGATCACCACGATCGAGGCAGGCAGGCTCTGCCAGGTGAAGATGTCGTCGGAGCTGCTGGCCAGCTCGCCGCCGGGCACCGGCAGCGTGCGCGGGCGCGCTCCGGTGGCGATCAGGATGCGGCGTGCGCGGATGGTCTCGGCGCCGACCAGTACCTGGTCGGAGGCGGTGACGGTGGCCTCGCCGTGCAGCAGTTCCACGCCGGCGTTCTGCAGGTTGTGCGTATAGGCCACGTGCAGGCGCGCCATCTCGGCGTTGACGCGCACGATGGCGTCGCTCCAGTCCTCGCGCCCGCCGGTGTGCGAGAGGCAGCCGGAGAGGATGGCGGCCAGGGTGCCGCCGTAGGAGAGCATCTTCTTGGGCACGCAGCCGCGATTGACGCAGGTGCCGCCGATGGCGTCGCGCTCGACGAGCACCACGCGCGCGCCGTGCGATGCGGCGCGCCGTGCCGCGGCCACGCCGCCGGAGCCGGCGCCGATCACCACGAAATCCGCTTCGCGCTGCGCGCCGGACTTGCGCTTGCCGCGGCGCGGCACGCGCTCGACGGCCTGCTCGGTTGTCGCCCTGCGTGCGCTCTGGCGCTCGCTTGCCGGTCTTGCCTGGCGTTTTGTCATCAATGCCTCCTGTGGCGGCCTTGGCCGCATTGCACATCGTGATGACAGAGCCGGGCGCCGGACCGGCGCGTTGTTGCCCGCTACGCGCCGGCGCCCAGCTCCGTCTTCATGACAGACGGCCAGTCGCGCAGGAAGGTTTCCGCGTCGCGCTGGCCGAGTTCGTAGGCACCGATCATCGCGCCGGGCTGGGTGTAGTCCCAGCTCGAGATCGGTACCCGTTGCGAAGGTTGCAGATAGAGCCGCCGCTGCCCGCCCTGCTGCAGCACGAAGCGCTGCGGGCGCGGATAGAGCCTTGTCACCAGTACCAGGACGTTGCCCGGCGTCGGGTCGAGCGCGTCGACCGGCACGTTGTCCACCATGCCGCCGTCCAGCACCGGGCGCCCGTTGCGCCGCAGCACCGGCGTGAACGGCGGCGTGGATGCCGATTGCAGCAGCAGGTCGGCCAGTTGCTCGGGCGAGGCGCAATCCTGCGCGCGCACGAATTCCGGATGGAAGCCGAGCTTGCGCCCAAGCCGCGGATGCAGCGTCTTGAACCAGTGTTTCTCGATGTTGTACGCCAGCAGCCCGGCCATCACCGCCGTGCGCGGCCCGCTCCAGCGCGGGATATGCGCCACGCCGATGCGGATCTCGGGCGCGTCCTGCAACTGCGCCAGGCGGCCGTCGGCGAAGATATTCAGCAGCGCGGTGCGGTAGATGCCGTAGTGCGGAAACACGCGCTGCCTGGTCAGCAGGTTGCTCCAGTAGACATTGCGGCGGTTGCTGGCCAGCACGTCCTGGTAGTACGCCATCACCTGGCGCGCATCGTGCGTGTAGATCATGCACGCGGTGGCGGCGCCGGCCGAGATCCCGGCGATCACGCGGGGGCGCAGGCCCAGCTCAGGCGCCACCTTGTCCCACCAGCCGGCCTGCCACCAGCAGCGGTTGCCGCCGCCGGCGAACACGACCTGGTCGAAGGGGGAGGCGCAAGGCGAAGCGCCGGGCCGGAGGGTTGCGGGGCTCATGCAGTGAGGGTCATGCGCCGGATGGCGCGCAATGTCGGTGGGCAAGCCGGGCGAAGCGCCGCTCACAGCAGCGCGTAGGTTGTGGTGGCCTGCACGGCCAGCTTGCCGTCCGTGCCGGTCAGTTCGATCTCGCCGAACACCACGGTCTTGCCCAGGCGCAGCACGCGGGCGTGCACCAGCACGTCGCCCTTGATCACGGGGCGCATGAAGTTGGTGGTCAGCGTGACGGTGGTCATGGGGCGGAAGCTGCCCAGCGCGCTGGCGATGGCCACGATCATGGCGGTATCGGCGGCGGACATCAGCACCTGGCCGCACACCACGCCACCCGCGTGGCGAAACGATTCGTCGAACGGAAGCCGCAGTGTTACGCCTTGCGCATCAACGGCTTCGGCGCGCAGGCCGAGCTGGCGCACCCAGGGTGCCAGCACGCGCTGCAGCATGCCGTCGATATCGGCGGGCGTGAGAGTGGATTCCGGCATTGGCTCTGGCATGGCAGTCCCGTCTGTCCTGGGTGGCGGCCGGCCAGGCTGCTACTCGGTCTCCTCCGGCGCGGCGCGATGTTTGAGCCAATGATACAGGGGGCCGGTGCACAGCACCACGAAGGCCATCCGGATCACATGGAAGGCGGTGACCAGCGGCACGCCCAGCTCGAGCACCTTGGCGGTGATGCACATCTCGGCGATGCCGCCCGGCGTGGTGGCGAGGATGGCGGTGGCCGGATGCACGCCCGACAGCGCCGACAGGAGCCAGCCGAACAGCGCGGACAGCACCAGCGCCACCAGCGTGTAGAGTGCCACGCCGGTCAGGAAGCGCGGCGCGGTGTGCAGGAAATCACGCGAGAAGCGCGCGCCCAGCGAAACACCGATCAGCAGCTGGCCCGCGCGGCTCATCCAGGTGGGAATGGCCGACAGCTCGATGCCCGATGCCGTCAGCACCGCCGCGGCCAGCAGCGTGCCGATCACGAAGGGATTGGGCAGGTTCGCGCGCCGCGCGAGCAGCGCCACGCTGACGGTGATGGCGATCAGCACCAGCAGCCCGGCGTAGTTCACCGTGCGCGGGCCCGGGACATAGGGATCGAGCCCGTGGATGCCGCCGTACTGGAACAGCGCCGGCACCGCCACCACCACCATCAGCACCCGCAGCGAATGCGCGGCGGCGACCTGGTCGATGCGCGCGCCGTTGCGCTCGGCCAGGTTGGCCATCTCGGATGCGCCGCCGATGGCGGTGGAGAAGTACGCCGTCTTGAACGCCACGCCGGTGCTCCCGCGCAGCAGGAACGCGCCGCCGCAGCCCAGCGCCAGGGCGAACAGCGAACCGGCCACGATATAGGGGAGGAACTCCAGCAGCCGCGCCACCACGTCGGCGGTGAAGTAGAGCCCGAGCGAGGTGCCGATGGCCCACTGCCCGGCGTTGCGCGCCTGCGTCGGCGCGCGCAGGTCGGCCCCGCGCATGCGCGCGATGGCTACGGCCAGCAGCGGACCGATCATCCAGGGCAGCGGCGTGTGCAGCAGCGTGCAGAGCAGCGCGGCCGTCAGGCCGAGCAGCAGCGTCAGCACGACCGGACGCCAGCGGTGATAGAGAGTGGACATGTGGCGGCGGCCTGGCGAATGCGCCAGGACCGTCTGGAATGACGGCGGTGCTTGCTCCCGCGCCCCTCAGGGGCGGAGGGGAGAATGCATGCGCGATATCAGGTTGGTCAGCAACAAAAAAAAGCCCGGCACCGCGAAGTGCCGGGCCTTGCCCGCATTTTGCCCCGGATCAGCCGGCGGCGTCGGCTACCTCGCCGCGCCGCGCCGAGCGCCGCGCGAGCCAGCCCAGCACGCGCGGGATCACCACCACCGCCACGGTCATGGCGAGGATGGTGGCCGAGATCGGCTGCGTCACGAAGATCGACCAGTCGCCCTGGCTGATGGACAGCGCGTTGCGCAGCTGCTTCTCCGCGATGGGACCGAGGATCATGCCCACGATCACCGGCGCGGTGGGGAAGTCGAAGCGGCGCATGGCCATGCCCAGCACGCCGATCACGAACAGCAGCAGCAGGTCGAACCACGACTGGCGGATGCCGTAGGCGCCCAGGCCCGCGAAGATCAGGATGCCGCCGTACAGCAGCGGCGTGGGGATGCGCAGCATGCGCACCCACAGGCCGATGGCCGGCAGGTTCAGCACCAGCAGCATCACGTTGCCGATGTACAGCGAAGCCAGCAGGCCCCACACCAGGTCGCCCGAGGTCTGGAACAGCATCGGGCCCGGCTGCAGGTTGTAGTTCTGGAACGCCGCCAGCAGGATCGCGGTGGTGTTCGAGGTGGGGATGCCCAGCGTCAGCAGCGGCGCCAGCGTGGCGGTGACCGCGGCGTTGTTGGCGGCTTCGGGGCCGGCCACGCCTTCGATCGCGCCGACCGTGCCGAACTCGCCCTTGTGCTTGGACAGCTTTTTCTCGGTGGCGTAGGACAGGAAGGTCGGGATTTCCGCGCCGCCGGCCGGGATCAGGCCGAACGGGAAGCCGATGATGGTGCCGCGGATCCAGGCCGGCACCGAGCGCTTCCAGTCCGACTTGGTCATCATGATGCTGCTGAGCTTGTTGAAGCTGCCGCCGGGCTGCGGGAAGAAGGCGTTGAACAGCGCCTCGCCCACCGCGAACAGGCCCACCGCCACCACCACGATATCGACACCGTCGTACAGCTCCTGCACGTTCATCGAGTAGCGCGTCTGGCCCGACAGCGAGTCCATGCCGATCAGGCCGATGCCAAGGCCCAGGAACAGGCTGGTCATGCCACGCAGCAGCGACGAGCCCAGCACCGCCGACACGGTGGTGAAGGCCAGCAGCATGATCATGAAGTACTCGCCGGGGCCGAACTGCAGCGCCACGTCCGCCGCCACCGGCGCGAACATCGACAGCAGCACGGTGGCGATGGTGCCCGCCGCGAACGAGCCGATCGCCGCGGTGGCCAGCGCCGGGCCGGCGCGGCCGCTCTTGGCCATCAGGTTGCCTTCCATGGCGGTGACCATGGTGGACGATTCGCCCGGCGTGTTCATCAGGATGGAGGTGGTGGAGCCGCCGTACATGGCGCCGTAGTAGATGCCGGCGAACATGATCAGGGCGGCGGTCGGTTCCACCTTGGTGGTCAGCGGCAGCAGCATCGCCACCGTCAGCGCGGGGCCGATGCCCGGCAGCACGCCGATGGCGGTGCCGAGGAAGCAGCCCACCAGCGCCCACATCAGGTTGATCGGGGTGATGGCGACGGCAAAGCCGTGCATCAGCAAATTGAGAGTGTCCATGGATCAGCTCCGGTCAGAACCCGGCGACGGGCAGCAGCGGCAGGTTGATGCCGAGCAGGAATTCGAACAGCGCCCACATCGGCACCGTGATGCACAGGCCGATGAAGCCGTCGCGCAGGAAACGCTTGCTGCCGTAGCCACGCGCCACGCAGATCATCAGCAGCGTCGACGCCAGCACGAAGCCCAGCGTGCCGATCAGGGCCATATTGGCCACCAGGCCGGCCGCGACCCACAGGAAGCCGCGGAAGTTGTGCGGGGCCGAGGGCAGCTCCGCATCTTCCTCGGGCATGTTGCGAAAGCCGCCGCGGATGCCTTGCCAGGTCAGCGCGGCGCCGCACACGGCCAGGCCGATGGCGACCAGCGTGGGCATGAAGCGCGGCGACAGCCCGGCATAGCCTTCGTCGCCGGAGATGCCCGGCAGGCCCACGAAGTAGAACAGGGAGAGCAGCAATACGGCAATGCCGATCGCCAGGTGCGAGGGTTTCATCAAGGACTCCTTCGGGCGGCCGTGCGTGGCGCGCCGCGGTTTGTCGCCCCGCACGCGGCGGGGGCCCGGCGACTTATGGTTTGGTTATTGGGTATCGCAGGTGGACACCAGGCCCCCGACCGCCGCGCACGCACCGGGCATTCCGGTGCGCCGCAGGCAGGGCCGACAGGTGAAGCGATGAAGCAATGAAGCGGTGATGCGGTGATGCGGTGATGCGGTGAATCCATGATGCTGCTGGCCGGCGCCGCGCGCCGGCGCATCGCTTACTTGGCCACGCCCAGTTCGCGCAGCGTGCTGCCCAGGCGGGTCGACTCGCTGTCCACGAACTTGCCGAACTCGTCGCCGGTCAGCAGGAACGGCGTCCAGTCGTTCTTGGTCAGCGTTTCCTTCCACACCGGCGTCTCGGTCGCCTTGACCACCGCGTCCACCAGCGCCTTGCGCTGTTCGGCGGAGATGCCGGGCGCGCCGTACACGCCGCGCCAGTTGTAGATTTCCACGTTGACGCCCTGCTCCTTGAGCGTCGGGATGTCCGCGGTGCGCTCCTTCGAGGTCACGGCCAGCGCGCGCATCTTGCCGCTCTTGATGAAGGGCAGGAACTCGGACACGCCGGCGATGCCGACGGTCACGTGGCCGCCSAGRATCGAGGCCGACGCTTCACCRCCGCCCTGGAASGGCACGTAGTTGATCTTCTTCGGATCCACGCCGACGTCCTTGGCGATCAGGCCGGCCAGGATGTGGTCGATCGAACCTTTGGAGCCGCCGCCCCAGCTCACGCTGCCCGGGTTGGCCTTGAGCTGCGTGGTCAGGTCCTTGACCGACTTCAGCGGCGAATTCGCCGGCACCGTGATCACCATGGTGTCCGCGAACAGGCGCGCCACCGGCGTCGCGTTCTTCAGCGTGACCGGCGGCTTGTTGGTCTCGATCGCGCCCACCATGACCGCGCCGGTGACGACCAGCGCGTTGGGGTTGCCCTTGTCGGTGTTGACGAACTGCGTCAGGCCGATGGTGCCGCCCGCGCCGCCCTTGTTGTCGTACGAAGCCGTCTTGGCCACGCGGGCGGACACCAGCGCGGCGCCCAGCGAACGGCCGGTCTGGTCATAGCCGCCGCCCGGGTTGGCGCCGATCATGAACTTGACGTTGTCGAGGGCGAATGCGGGCGCGGCAGCCACGGTGGCGGTGATTGCGGCCGAGGCCATGACGACATGGGCGAAGCGATGAATCGAACGGCGCATTGCGGTCTCCTGCTTGTTTTAGGGTTGCCGGTGATTGGAGCACGGAGTTTGTGGCGCCTGGCGCGCGCCGACCCGGGGAGCATCCGGCTGGCATTCCAACGGGCTTGCGGGGGGCGGGGGGGCATTCCGGCGCGCCGGGCAGGACCCGGTGGCGAAGTGTTGTCTCCCGTCCGCTGCTCAGCGTGCATGCCGGACTTGTTCTTTGATTTTTGCCAGGCGGTATTTTGCCCGGATGGCCGCTATGCAGGCCATGGGGGGCATTCTAGGTGGGGGAAACTGTCAAAAGGCTGTCAAATTGACAGGTATTAGGCTGGGGTTTACGTGGGGGTGGATGTATGGAACATTTGCATTCCGGCCTTGGCAATGCCCTGGCGCGGCGACGCGCTCAGCCCGCTGCCGGCAACCCCAGCACCGCCCTCACCCCCTTGCCCTGCACCGCCTCGCCCAGTTCCACCGTGCCTCCGAAGCGCGCCGCCATCTCGCGCGAAATGGCCAGTCCCAGCCCGGAGCCGGGCTCGGTATTGCCGACCCGCCGGTAGAACCGCGCGAACACCTTCTCGCGCTCCTCGGGGGGAATCCCCGGCCCGTCGTCTTCCACCACGAGGCAGGCCGTGTTTCCGGCGCGGGCAGCAAAGAGCGTGATGCGGCTGCCCCTCGGCGAATACTGGATGGCGTTGTGGACCAGGTTGGCGAAGGCCTCGCGCAGCAGCGCCGCATCCGCGCGCACCGGCAGCACCAGCCCGGCAGGCCGCTCCCAGCCGAAGTCCTGCTGCTTGCCGCGCGCCAGCGGCAGGTAGTCCAGCGCGACCTGCTCGGCCACCGCCACGGCGTCGGTCAGGGGCGCCGGTTCGGCGGCGTCGCCGGGGTTGTCGGTGCCGGCTTGCTGGCGCACGCGCGCCAGCGCCAGCAGCTGGTTGGTGAGGCGCGCGGCTTGCTCGAGCTGGGTGACGATGCCCCCCACGGCTTCGCGGGCGGCCTGGGGCGCGTGCGCGGGATCTGCGCCGGCGCTCAGCTGGCGCTGGGCGAATTCGGCCTGCGTCTTGAGGATGGCCAGCGGGGTGCGCAACTGGTGCGCGGCGTCGGCGATGAACTGGGCCTGGGCCTGGGTCATCGCGTTGGAGCGCGAGACGTGCAGGTTGACGGCGTCGACCAGCGGGCGCACTTCGAGCGGCACGTGGTCGAAGGCCAGCGGCGCGAGGTCTTCCGCCGGGCGCGCCTGCACGTCGTCGCGCACGCGGGCGAGCGGGCGCAGCACGTAGGTGATGCCGGCCACCAGGATGGCCGCGCTGACCAGGATCAGCAGCACGTCGCGCGCCAGCGCGCCGCGCCATACGGTGGCGATCAGCTCCAGGCGCGGCTCGGCGCTTTCGGCTACCTGCACGATCACGCGCATGTGCGCATTGGGCCGGTACACGGGATGCGCCAGCACGGCGATGCGGACCGGGTCGCCGCGGTAGTCGGCGTCGTAGAAGCGCGACTGGTTGCTGGGCAGCGCACCGGCTGGCAGGGGCAGGTCGTCGTAGCCGGTGACGGTCTCGATGCGGCCGTCGCGCTCGAGCGAGACGCGGTAGAACACGTGGGTCTGCGTGGCCGTCTCGAACATCTCCATGGCGGCGTCGGGCAGCGCGATCTGCACGCTCTCGCCGGCCATGCCGATGGCGTTGTCGATGGCACGCACCGAGCCGTACAGCGAGCGGTCGTAGGCGGCATTGGCGGCGTCGCGCAAGGTGCCGTAGGTCAGCCAGGTATCGAGCGCCATCATCGCCGCCAGCGCGGGCACCAGCAGCAGCAGCAGCTGGCGGCGCAGGCTGCCTTGCAGCCAGTGCCGCAGCCAGTGCCGGGGCAGGCGGCGCAGCATCAGGCCTGCCCTTCCGGTTCCAGCAGGTAGCCGAASCCGCGCAGCGTGACGATGGTCACGCCGTGGCCCGACAGTTTCTTGCGCAGGCGGTAGACCAGCACTTCGATGGCGTCGGGGCTGACGTCGGCATCGAGCGAGAACACCTTGTCGAGCAGTTGCGCCTTGGTCAGCGGCTGGCCGCTCCTGGCCAGCAGTGCGCCCAGCAGCGTCGATTCGCGCGGCGTCAGCGCCAGCGGCGCACCACCCAGGGTGAAGCTGCGGGTCTCGCCGTCGAACACCAGCGAGCCGCATTGCAGGCGCGGATGGGCGCGCCCGCGGCTGCGGCGGATCAGCGCCAGGATGCGCGCCTCCAGCTCGGCGATGGCGAAGGGCTTGGGCAGGTAGTCGTCGGCGCCCAGGTTGAGGCCGCGCACGCGCTCGTCGAGCGTGTCCTGCGCGGTGAGGATCAGCACCGGGGTGCGGTCGTCGCGCCCGCGCATGGACTTGAGCACGGCCAGGCCGTCCTTGCCGGGCAGGCGCAGGTCCAGCACCACGGCGTCGTACTCCTCGGCCATCAGCCGCGCCTCGGCCTGCAGGCCGTCGGCCACGTGCTCGATCACGAAGCCGCCCTGCTCCAGCGCGCGCGCCACCCAGCGCGCCAGTTCGATTTCGTCTTCCACCAGCAGCAAGCGCACGCCGGTCCTCCCATGCTCGATAAACGTCCGTTGTTCACAATGCGGCACCGCCGCCGCCGCGGGGGACTGGCCGCGGGCGCCTATAATAACCCCGCCCCGGGCCGGGCGCGGCGAGCGCGCCAGGGCCCTCCCAGCCACCGATGTCAGCACCGATGGTTCCAGCCTTGCGCAAGTTGCTCCCCGTCTCCGCTCCGCCCGCAGCCTCTTTACCGCCCCTGTCGCCGTCTGCCGCGCCGCGCACCGCCGGCCTGCCGCCGAGCCCGCAAC